>DASYUP010000690.1:0-7953 GCA_036001185.1 Thermoanaerobaculia bacterium | reverse complement strand
CCCGATGCGCCGCAGCTGCGCCTGGCGATGGAACCGGTGGAGGCGGCATGAGCCACGGTCGGGTGGGGGCGCCCCCCTGCCCCTGGAGGGGCAGGGGGATGGGGGGATAGGGGTGGAACGAAACCCAGGGAGGGGGTCGGGTGGGGGGGCGGCAGCGGGCTTTGCCCGCGGGGTGGGCTCAGCCGGCGACGCCCACTCCCACCGGGCAGGAGACGCCGGTGCCGCCCAGCCCGCAGTAGCCGCCGGGGTTCTTCGCCAGGTACTGCTGGTGGTACTCCTCGGCGAAGTAGAGCTCGGGCGCCGCCACGAGCTCGGTGGTGATGGCGCCGCGGTGACCGGCGGCGGCGAGGGCACGCGCGTAGGCGTCGCGCGAGGCCTCGGCGGCGCGCCGTTGCTCCTCGCCGTACCAGTAGATGGCCGAGCGGTACTGCGTACCTAGGTCGTTGCCCTGGCGCATCCCCTGCGTCGGGTCGTGCGACTCCCAGAAGGTCTTGAGCAGCGTCTCGTAGGAGATCTGCGCCGGGTCGTAGACCACCCGCACCACCTCGGCGTGGCCGGTCTGCCCGCTGCACACCTCGCGGTAGGTGGGGTTCTCGGTGATGCCGCCGGCATAGCCGACGGCGGTCACCCAGACGCCGGGGAGCTGCCAGAGCTTGCGCTCGGCGCCCCAGAAGCAGCCGAGGCCGAACATGGCGAGCTCGAGGCCAGCGGGATAGGGCGGCTGCAGCGCGTGGCCGTTGACGAAGTGACTGGCGGGAACCGGCATCGGCGTCGAGCGGCCGGGCAGCGCCTCGGCGGCGGCGGGAAGGCGCAGCTTGCTGGGATTGCTCATGACCCTAGGATACGTCGCGCGCCGCGCGGCGGATGCAACACGAGCCGCCCCCGGGTCCTGCCTCTACCGCGTTACCGCGGCGCCGCCACCACCCGCTTGACCAGGCCGCCGGAGAGGATGCCGTCGGGCGGCACCCGGTTGAGCAGCGCCAGGTCGGCGAGCGGCACCGTCGACGGCCAGCGGTCGGCGAAGTCGACCAGCCGCAGCGGCTGCTCGACGCTGACCAGCTCGAGGTGGTTGGCCGCCACCGCCGCCCCGTCGCCGACCGGCGCGAAAGCGGCGAGGGCGCGCTCGAGCTCGGCCCGCTGCTCCCCCCAGCGGCCCGCCGGCGCCATCGCCAGCAGCTCGAAGAGACGCCCATCCTGGGTGGCGAAGCCGACCGTGCCGGCGACGTCGCCGTCCTTGCGCTGCGCCCGGAAGCGGGTCCAGTCGGGGTCGACGCTCTCCCCCGGCGCGCCCTCCACCACGCTCACTCCCTTGGCGGCGAAGAACTTCGCCCGTGCCGCGTCGGCGCTCTCCTCGCCGGAGACCTCGACCGCCAGGGTGGCGTCTCCGCTCGGCGCCCGCAAGGTGAGCCCCTGCGGAGTGCCGGCCACGCGCCAGCCGCGCGGCGCGCCGATGCGGAAGCCGAGGCCGGCGTGCACCGCCTCGCCGTCGCCCATCACCCCCATCCGCGGGTCGGGGCCATAGACGAGACCGGCGAGGTGCTGCAGATAGCTGTCGCGCTCCACCAGTGGCTGCGGCGGCATCTCGCCGCGCGCCTGTACGGCGGTGACCGTGGTGGAAATGCGCTGCCGGCGGGCGCCGGGGTCCGGGTGCGTCGACAGCCAGCCCGGCAGATGACCACCGCCGGCGTCGGAGGCGCTGCCCACCTGCTCGAGCATCTCGAAGACGCCGGGCATCTCGCGCGGGTCGTAGCCGGCGCGCATCAGGTAGCGCAGGCCGAGGTCGTCCGCCTGCCGCTCGTCGTCGCGGCTGTATTTGAGGAACACCAGGCCGAGACCCAGCACGCCGAGGTCGGTCCACTCCTCCGCGTGATCGGGGTCGAGCACCACCGCCGCCACACCGACGCTGGCAACGGCGAGCAACTGCTGGCTCTGCCGGTGCAGCGAGTGGCGCGCGGTGACGTGGCCGATCTCGTGGCCCAGCACGGCGGCGAGCTCGGCCTCCGAGCCCAGCTCGGCGAGGATGCCGCGGGTGACGTAGACGTAGCCGCCCGGCAGCGCGAAGGCGTTGACCGCCGGATCGTCGAGCACCTCGAACCGCCACGGCAGATAGGGGCGTTCGCTAGCCGCCGCCAGCCGCTCGCCGACGTCGCGCACGTAGTCGGCCAGCTCCTCGTCGTCATAGAGGCCGACGCTGTCGACGATCTCGGCGTCGGCAGCCCGCCCCATGGAGAGCTCGGCCTCCTCGCCGTAGAAGGAGAGCTGCTTGTGGCCGGTGGCCGGATTGGTGGCGCAGCCGCCGCCGGCGGCGGCGAGGGGCAGCACCAGCAGGAGGGCACGAGCGACGACGGCCTTGACCGGGCGTGGGACCATGACGGCCTCCGGGGTGGGTAGCGAGAGCCTTCAGCTTAGCGCGTCGGTGGGGACATCGCCGGCCCTCCACGCTGCTAGGCTGCAGCGATCGTGGAAGCACGGATCCCGCTCGACTCGCGACGGATGGCTCGCGTCGTCTTGATGCAGGGGCTGATCGACGCCCTCTCGTCGCTCAACCTCGCCCTCGAGGCCGGCGAGCGGCTGTCGCGTGGCGGCCGCGGTGCGCTGCTCGGCTGGGCCGAGCTCCTGGTGGCGGCCTTCCTGGTAGCCGCCACGCTGGCGATGCTGCGCGGCCACGCGCGCTTCGGCCGCTGGGTGGAAGGGCTCGCCGGCGCCGTGCTGCTGCTCGACGGCCTCAGCAAGACCTACGGCCCCAAGGGACATCCGTCGTGGGCGCTGACCCTCAACGGCCTGGTGTTGATCGGCATCGGTGCGCTGGCGCCTCAGCTCGAGGCGCGGCGGGAGGCGCGGCGCGGGCTGCGCCTCGACGACGGCGGGCTCACGTACCGGCGCAACCGCTGGCGGCGCTTCGTCGTCGCCCGCGGCGACATCCGGGAGGTGGCGATCGGCCCCCGCGATGCGCTGGTGCACACCACCGACGGCCGGTCGCTGCGCATCGACCTCACCGACCTGCGCAATCGCGCGCAGGTGGAGCGGGGGCTGCGGGAGTGGGCGACCGCGACCGGCGTGCCGCTGACCTAGAGCTGCCCAGCCCCCGCCGCTCCCGCCAGCAGCCGCTCCCGGTACCCCGCGTCGGCGAAGCGCTCGGGTGCGAGGTCGGGCGCCCACGCCGGCGCCGCGCCACGCAGGTGGTCGGCGAGCAGCTCCGCCGCTCCCATCGCCGCCATGATGCCGTAGCCCGAGAGCGCCGCCAGCAGCCAGAGCCCGGGCACTGCCGAGCCGCCCACCAGCACGCGGTTGTCGGGCACCTTGGTGTAATAGCCGCCGTCGACGAACGGGCGCCGCATGCGCTCGAGGTAGACGCCGAAAGCGGGCACCATCCGCGCCACGCCGCGCACCACCACTTCGGCGAGCCACGGCGGGAACGAGGGCGGCTGCAGCGGCGGCACCGGCGCCACGTCGAAGGCCCAGAGCAGCAGCAGCTTGCGGCTGCCCTCGCCGCCCTCGGGTCGGAAGTGCACTGCCGGCGGCAGCTCGCCGAGGAGGAAGGCGAGGGCCGGGTCGGCGGCGAGCTCGCGCCGCTCCTCGCCGCTCCACTCGAGCGTCACCGGATCGTTCCAGATCACCAGCGGCAGGTGGCGCGGCACCACGCCCAGGGCGTCGTCGAACATCACCTTGGCGTGCAGCTCGCAGAACACCGGCAGGTCGAGGCCGGCGAGTTGCGACATCGCCGGTAGCTCGGGTCCCGGGGCCAGCACCAGAGTGCGGGTAGTGATGCGCTCGACCTCGCCACCGGCGACCTGCACTGCCGTGACACCCTGGGCGTCGCGGGCGATGCCGGTGATGCGGCCGCGCAGCAGCCGCGCACCCGCCGCCTGCGCGCGCTCGAGCAGCACCATGCCGAGCTGCTGCGCCGACACCCAGCCGCAGCGCCGCGCGTGCAGCAGCGCCCGCGCGTCGGGGGCGATGAACGGAAAGCGCCCCCGCACCAGCGACGGCTCGAGGGTGAGGTCGGCGCCGCGCAGGCCCGGGTCCAGCCGCTCCCAGGGCGTCTCCGGCCACGGCGGGTCCCCCGGCTCGCCGCGGTGGATGCGCAGCGGTCCCGCGCCCAGCGCCGCCGTCGCCTCGGCGCCCGCCGCCAGCGCCGCCGCGCCCGCGGCGGTGCCGGAGAGGTAGGCGTAGCCGTTGCGGTTCATGGCGAAGGCGTTGCCGGTCTCGGCGGCGAGCTCCTCCAGCCGCGCGATGCTGCGGCCCATGAGCGCCGCCATCGCCGGCTGCGGCCACCAGTCGCGATAGCACTCGGTCGACTTGTCGGAGGTGACGGTGAGCGGCGGCTGGTCGTCCACCAGCACGACGTCGCGCACACCGTGCCGGGTGGCGAGCTCGTGGGCGGCGGCGATGCCGGCGATGCCGGCGCCGCAGACGACGACCTCGGCGGAGCGCATGGATGGCGACGCTAGCAGTAACCGCGGCCGGCCGCGAACGGCATAGGCTCGCGCTCGCATGGACGCGGTGCTCTTCGACATGGACGGCGTGCTCATCGACTCCTACGAGCCGCACCTGCGCAGCTGGCGGCGGCTGGCGACCGAGGAGGGGCTGCCCTTCGACGCCGCGGAGCTCGCCAAGGGCTTCGGCCGCACCGGCCGCGAGGCGATCGCCCTCTACTGGCCGGGACGCGCCAGCGAGGCGGCGCGGCTCGACGCCCGCAAGGAGGAGCTCTTCCGCCAGGAGATCGCCGGCTGCTTTCCCGCTGCCGAGGGCGCTCGGGAGCTCGTCACGGCGCTCGCCGACGCCGGCTTCGCCCTCGCCGTCGCCTCCTCGGGGCCGCCCGAAAACGTCGACCTGGCCGTCGACCGCCTCGGCCTGCGCTCCTGCTTTGGTGCCGTCGTCACCGGCCGCGACGTGCCACGCGGCAAGCCCGACCCGCAGATCTTCCTGCTCGCCGCCCGGCGGCTGGGGGTGCCGCCGGCCCGCTGCGCCGTCATCGAGGACGCGCCGCTCGGCGTCGAGGCCGCCCACCGGGGCGGCATGAAGGCGGTGGCGGTGCTCTCCACCGGGCGGCGGGCCGAAGACTTCACCGCCGTGACGCCGGAGCGCATCGTCCGCTCCCTGCGCGAGCTGTCGCCGCGGGACTTCGCCGAGCTGCTGGCCGACGGCTCGTCGCGAAGACATCGGAACGGAGGCGAGCCATGAGTCACCGCGAGTCGAGAGGTCGGCCAGCGCGCTGCTTCGTGCTGGTCGTCGTCGCCATCGTCGCCAGCACGGGGTCTCTTTGGGCGCAGCGGACCAGGCCGGTGCCGGCGGCGGTCACGTTACTGGCGGGCGCAGCGTCTAGCGAGGCGGTCGCGCCGGCAGCTGCCCCGGCGCGCCTCTCCCGCCGTTGGAAGCTGGTTTGGCGGGACGAGCTCAAGGGGCCCGGCGTCGACAGCGCTAACTGGACGTTCATCGTCAGCGGCGAAGGTGGCGGCGACGACGAGCGGCAGTTCTACACGGATGGCGACAACGCGAGGATCGTGTTCGATCGGCAGGCCGAGGATCGACACGCGCTGCTCATCGAGGCGCGCAAGGAGAACCGCGCCGACTACCAGATCCTCCCGCGAGCGCCGCATTTCCGCAGCGGATGTACGTGGACTGGGTTCGCGTGTATCAGCGGCGCGGGCGGTAGTCGGCCCGCGGCCTCGCCCCCGCACTGGAGAGAGGCCGGCGCTTCAGTGCGCCGTGCGGGCGGCCGGACTCCAGAAGTTTCCGCTCATCACCAGGAGCGACATGAGGGTCAGCGAGTCCTCGTAGTAGCCCTGGTGGCGGTCATGCACGGCGGCGTACGTCGCGTCGAGGAACTCCTGGAGGGCAGGATCGGTCATCGCCGCGACGCCGAAGGGGGAGGCAAAGGCGGTGGTGAAGTAGAACGACCCGCCGATGGGCGTGCCATCGAGCCGGTAGCCGGGCCAGATCTGGTGCGGGTCGCCGTGGGTGGAAGAGGCGATCCAGCGCCCCAACAGGCGCACTTGAGCGAGCGAGACCGCGTCGCCGTGGATCAACGCGTCGGTGCCGAGCCGCCAGGGCACGCGCAGGGCGTTGTAGTAGTAGTGCCCATCGTGGTCCCCTTCGAGGAAACCGGCCGGCGCCGGCTGCGGCGCCGAACCGGCGCCGACGATGAAGTCGGGCAACAGACCGGTCGCCGGGCTGTAGTCACGCTGCAGGCTCGAGACGACCGACTGGCAGGCGGCAACGACCGCCGCCCAGGCGCGGTCCTTCGTCGCCGTGCGATAGGCACGGAAGTGGTCGATCATGAGGTCCGACGAGCGCGGCGTGTACTGGTTGTGGGGACTGCCGTCGGGCTTGGTCCAGTCACCGAGCATGGGTAGCCGGCTGCGCGGGCCGATGGTCGATCGCAGGATGGCGCGGATGACGCGCTGCGCCTCGCCCTTGTAGTCGACGGCGCCCTTGCTACCCCACTGCTTGTCGGCCAGCAGTAGGCCGTAGGCGATGTCGGCATCGCCGTCGAAGGCGCTGTCACTCTCCCCCGCCACCTCCGGCACCTGCCAGGTCATCAGGTCGTGGTCGATAGCGCTCGGATGAGCGCGGGCGAAACGCCACAGGCCGTCGAAGATCGCCTTCGCCTCGGGGTCGTGCCCGGCCATCAGCGCCACGATCACCATCCCGTAGCCCTGACCTTCGGAGACCGTCCGTGCGGGATTGGTGGAGCCGAAGCTCACCCGGTAGCCGCCGGCGCCCTCCACGTCGACCGCCTTCACGAAGTCGCGCTTCCAGCGGTCGTAGAAGTCGCGCACGTGCTGGTCCTGCGCCGCCTGCGTGAAGTCGCCGGGACGGATCGTGCCGCGCGCGTAGGTCACGTGCTGCGGAAAGGGCCGGCGGGCGCGGGGTGCGCGCTGTGCCGCTCCGGCGGCCGAGGCCGGCGGCTGCCCCCCGATCAGCGCCAGCAGGGCAGCCGCCACGAGGATTACCCGCTTGCTCACCCGCACAACACTATGCCCAACGGACCCCGGATGTCGGGATTTGGGTCGCGTGAGGCTCGGTGATTTCGGCCTCGCCCCTAGTGCACCTTCCCGTGCACCGGCGCGCCCTCGGCCTCGTAGCCGTGCGAGAGGACGAAGAACCAGCTCGCCACCTGGTCGTTCTCGCTCTCGGCGATGAGCTCGAAGACGTATTCTCCCTCCTCCTCACCGGCGACGCCCTGCACGTAGCTCACCTGCTCGGGCTCGATGAGGATCTCGCCGAGGATGCGCTTGCCGCGCAGTACCTGCACCAGCAGCGTCGAGTCGCCTTCCGCCGCGAAATGCCAGTGCAGGTCCTCGTCGTCGTAGAGCACCGCGTCGGGCGTGCCGGCGCGCAGGATGCAGTTCGGGTGGCTGGCCAGCCAGCTCCAGAACGGCTCGAAGGAGAGCGTCGTCGGATCGTCCATGGCGGCGCCATCCTACCGCGCCCGCGGCGCACGGGCTGGTACCGGCCCTGCCCTACATGCCCTTCTCCGAGTAGGGCGGGTCGCGCCCGGCCGACCGCCTAGGAATGCTCGCGCCGCGCCGCCAGGTAAAGCGAGGGCACGCCATACAGCGTGATCAGCGTCGACAGCCCGAGGCCGCCGATCACCGCCAGCGCCAGCGGCCGCTGCAGCTCCGCCCCCGCCCCCAGCCCGAGGGCCAGCGGCAGCAACCCGAACAGCGTGCACAGCGTCGTCATCAGGATCGGCCGCAGCCGCACGTGCGCCGCCTCGGCGAGCGCCTCGGGGAAGGGTTTGCCCTCGTCGCGCAGGCGATGGGCGTAGTCGATCATCACGATGCCGTTCTTCACCACCAGCCCGATGAGCAGGACGAGCCCCATCGCCGAGGAAACGTTGAGCTCGGTGCCGGTCAGCAGCAGCAGCAGGAAGGCGCCGCCGAGCGACAGGGGCGCCGCCAGCAGGATGAGGAGCGCCGGGATGAAGCTGCGGAACTGGAAGACCAG
>DASYUP010000689.1:0-4707 GCA_036001185.1 Thermoanaerobaculia bacterium | reverse complement strand
GAACATCTGGGTGACGATGTAGTGGCCGCCGGCGTCGACCTTCTCCCTGGTGGCCCGCACGTCGGTGATCAGGTTGGGCGACTCGAAGTGACGCTCGGGATAGCCGGCGACGCCGACGCAGAAGTCGGCGGGGTCGGCGTCGAGCAGGTCCTCCTCGAGGTAGCGGCCTTTGTTCATCGCCGCCACCTGGCGCACCAGCTCCACCGCGTAGCGGTTGGCCGAGCGCCCGTGCTGCAGCGGCTTCTGGTAGCCGTTGTCGTCGCCGCGGATGGTCAGCACGTTGTCGATGCCGAGGTAGCGCAGCTCGATGAGGAAGTCCTCGGTCTCCTCGCGCGTGAAGCCGGTGCACAGCACGTGCGGCACCGCATCGATGCCGTATTTGTTCTGGATCAGCGCGCAGACCCCCAGGGTCCCCGGCCGCTTGCGCTTCACCCGCCGCTCGAGCCCGTGCGAGGTCTCCTCGATCGACACCTGCGCCGCGTGGCTGGTGATGTCGATGAACGGCGGGTGGTAAGCCATCAGCTCGTCGAGCACCCCGAGCAGGCCGCGCACGTCGCCGCCGCGCAACGGCGGGATCAGCTCGAAGCTGATGAGCGGACGGGTAGCGCGCGAAAGATGCTCGGTGACCTTCATGTGGCAGCCCGCAATGATAACGGAGCCGCACTTTGCGCCTAACATGGGCGCCCATGCACCCGATGGGTGGGTCACGCGGGTGGCGCGCGCGGCGCTACGTCGGCGACGGCCTGGCGGCGCTCGTCGCCTGGTACGGCGCCGTGCTGCTGCGCGTGCAGGTGTCGCTGCCGTTGACCCATGGGCTGCTGCCCGCCGAGCGCATCGCCCTCGTCCACCCGGTGACGCTGCTGGTGCTCGCGCTGCAGCTGCTCACCCTCTACTTCTTCGGCTTCTACTACTCCCCCGAGCCGCGGCCGCGCCTCGAGCTCGCCAGCCGTCTGCTCGGCGCGGCGGTGCTGCAGGGGCTGTTGCTCACCGCCTACTTCTTCCTCGCCGACCGCAGCTTCCCGCGCTCGGTGCTGTTGCTCTACGTCTTCGCCGACTGGCTGCTGCTCGTCACCTGGCGCGGCCTGGCGCAGCGGCTCTATCGGCCGCGGCGCCGGCGGGTGGCGCTGGTCGGCTGCGGCGCCGCCGCGCTCGAGCTGGCCGCCAAAATCGCCCGCCACCACTGGCACGGCCTCGACGTCGTCGGCCACCTGCACACCCCCGAGGACCCGCCGCCCGGCGAGACGGCGTCCGAGCCCCTCGGCCGCTGCCTGGGCACCATCGACGACGTGCCGGCGCTACTGCGCGGCGACGCCTTCGACGACCTGGTGGTGGTGGCGCCGACGCACACCTGGCAGTCGCGGCTGGTAGACCGCCTGGCCGGCGCGCGCCCCGACCGCATCGCCGTGCTGCTGTTGCCAGGCCCCTTCGAAAGCCTCATCGGCCGCATGCGCTACCGCTGGGTGAGCGATCTGCCGCTGATCGAGGTGATGAGCGCCAGCGAGTGGCGGCTGCACCGGCCGCTCAAGCGCCTGCTCGACCTGCTCGGCGCCGGTCTGCTGCTGGTGCTGCTGCTGCCGGCGACGCTGCTCACCGCCCTCGCCGTCCGCCTCTCTTCCAGCGGCCCCGTGCTCTACCGCCAGACCCGCGTCGGCCGCGCCCAGCAGCCCTTCACGCTGCTCAAGTTCCGCACCATGCGCCAAGGCGCCGAGCAGGGCGAGGAGCTGCTCGCCACCCCCGGCGACTCGCGGCTCACCCCCATCGGCGCCCTGCTGCGGCGGACGCGACTCGACGAGCTGCCGCAGCTGCTCAACGTGCTCGGCGGAACCATGAGCCTGGTGGGGCCACGTCCCGAGCGCCCCGGCTTCGTGCGCGCCTACCTCGAGCGCGTGCCGGGATATGCCGAGCGGTTCTCCCTGCGCCCCGGCCTCACCGGCCTAGCGCAGGTCAACGGCGACTACGACTCGACGCCGGAGAACAAGCTGCGCTACGACCTCGCCTACATGGCGAACTGGAGCCTCTGGCTCGACCTCTCCATCCTGGTGCGCACCGTGCGCACCGTGCTCAGCTCGCGGGGCGTTTAGTCGGTCACAGCGGCCGTACGGGCGCAACAGCGACCAGCGGCTGAGCCCCTGGCGGCACTCGCCCTCTGAAGCGTGGCCCCAGCGCCACCCCGCGCCGCAGTTGCACCACCGCCTCGTCGACCCTTCCCTGGCTCCAGAGGGCGAGGCCCCAGTTGAAGAAGACCTCCGCCCGCGGCTCGAGCGCGACGGCCCGGCGGTACGCCGCGACGGCTTCGTCGAGGCGGCCGGCGAGCAGCAGCAGGTCGCCCTCGAAGGCCAGCGGTTCGATCGTCGCCGGGGCGCGCCGGTGTGCCTGGCGCAGCACCTGCAGCTCGGCGCGCACCAGCCCCCCCGGCGGGCGCGCGCTGCCGAGCGCCATCCCCTGCTGCTGCACGAAGCGCACGAGCACGCTCGACTGCAGGCGATGCCAGCCGCGCACCCCCTGCCCCAGCAGCGCCAGCACGAGGAGGGCGGTCAGCGCCAGGGCCGGCCACCGCTTCCTCCCGGTGGCCTCCTCGGCGCCATCCCCTGTCGCCAGCAGCCAGGCGAGGAAGGCGACCCAGCCGAAAGCGACCGGCGCCAGCCGGAACGGGAAGTAGAAGAGAGCGAGCAGCGCCGCTGCCACCAGCCCACCGAAGCAGAGGCCAGCGTCGGCAGCGCTCATGCGGCGGCGCGCCCGCCACGCCGCGCGCCCGACCAGGGCGAGCGCCCAGGCGAGCGCCAGCAACCCCGGCCAGCCGAGGTCGGCTCCCACTTCCAGCAGCTCGTTGTGGGCATTGGCAAAGGACGGGTTGACGTGGCCGAGGAAGAAGGGCATACCGGCCGCCATCAACCGCAGCCTGGCGCCGGCAAACTCGGCGCGGTAGGCGCCCCAGCCGACGCCGGCGAGCGGATGGCGCTGCGTCAGCTCGAGCGCCACGCGCCAGCCGTCGAGCCGCCCCGACAGCGCCGCGTCGAGCTCGCCGTGGGTCACCGCCCACCAGCCGCGAACGACGCGATGCCGCACCGGGGCGACCGCCAGCACCAGGAGCAGCGCCCCGACCGCCGCGGCGGCACCGAGCGGCAGTAGTCGGCGGCGCGGCAGCCGCGCCGCCCACAACACCACGCTCCCCGCCAGCGCCGCCGCCAGCGCGGTGAGAGTCTGCGTGCCTGCCAGGGCATAGACGGCAACGGCGAGCACGGCAGCGCGCCACCACCGCGCGCGCCCGCGCGCTCCTTTGGCGAGGCCGGCCTGCGCCACCAGGCAGGGAAGGACGAGGAAGGCGGCGAGGTCACCGGGATTGCCGGCGAGCGAGGTGATGCCGAGCCGGGCGCTGCCGGGAGCGACGGCGAAGATCACCGGCTCCCAGAGGTGATGCAGCTGCAGGATGCCGAGCAGCGCCAGCACCGCCGCCGGCAGCAGTGTGGCGTCGAGCAGCCGCCGTAGCGCCGGCTGCGGCAGCCCGAGCGACCAGCCGACGAGGGCGGCGACGCCGATCGCGAGATCGGCCAGGGCCTCGCGCACGTGCGCCGGGTGACGCGTCACCAAGAGCCCGCCAGCAGCCAGCAACAGCAGCGGCGCGGTTGCCTGCAATACCGCATGCCGCCAGAGCTGCCGCCAGCGCGGGACCGTGGCGGCTGCCGCCAGGGGGACGAGCGAGGCCAGCGCCAGCCACTCGGACAGCTGGCACTGGGGCAGACGGAATCCCTCGAGCGCGTAGGGCAGCACGAACAACGGCGGCAGCGCCAGCGTGGCGGCGGCGAGCCACCAGGCCAGGCGCGGGGCGGAGCGCTCGCCGGCATCCGACGCGGCGCCCCTGCCACCGCGCGTGGCGGCGCCCTTGCCGCTGCGCGGGGCGGCGCCCTTGCCGCTGCGCGGGGCGGCGGCTCTCTGCGCGATGGATCGCCGGCGGGCGCTCATGTTGGTGGGTGATAGCGTCCTCGCGGATGACCGGCCAGGCTCTGCCACGCCATCCGGCGCCGGTCGCCGCCGCCGCGCCGGCGCTCTCGGTGGTGGTGCCGACGCACGACACTCGCGAGCTGACCCTGCGCTGCCTGGCCGCGCTCGCCGCCGCCCGACCAGGCCCAGCGGAAGTGATCCTGGTCGACGACGGCAGCCGCGACGGCACCGCCGAGGCGGCGGCCGCATCGTACCCCGGCCTGCGGCTGCTACGACAGCAAGCGCCGCTGGGCTTCACCGCCGCCGCCAACGCCGGCGTGGCGCAGGCGAGCGGCGAGCTGTTGCTGCTGCTCAACAGCGACACCGAGGTGGCGCCGGACGCGCTGGGCGCCCTGCAGGAGGCCTTCGCCGCGGACCCGGCGCTGGGAGTCGCCGGCGCCGCCCTCTTCTACCCCGGCGGCGAGGCGCAGTGGAGCGGCGGCGCGGAGCCGGGGGCGGCTTGGCTGCTGGCCCTTGCCAGCGGCCTGCCCGTGAGGCTCGCCGGCGCGCGCGGCTGGCGCCGCCGGCGCCCGGTCTCGGGGCATGGGGGCGGCCCGGTCGCCTGGGTCACCGGCGCCGCCCTCGCCTGCCGGCGGGCGGTGTGGGAGCAGGTGGGGCCCCTCGATGCGCGCTTCGCCCTCTACGGACAGGACCTCGACTTCTGCCTGCGGGCCGGCGAGCGCGGCTGGCGCGTGGCGGTGGTGGCGGCGAGCCATGTGGTGCACCACC
>DASYUP010000688.1:0-1698 GCA_036001185.1 Thermoanaerobaculia bacterium | reverse complement strand
GGCGGCCTCCAGCGGGGAGCCTACGCCCGACCCGCCGGCTTGGCAATGGGGCGCGCGGGCCGCCGGCGGGCGCGGCATACAATGCCGGCACCCATGGCAGACGCCGGCCATCCGCGGCGAGCGGCGGCCCCCGCGGAAGCGGCGGTGGCGACGCTGCCGGCGGGCGGGCCAGGCGCGCCGGCTGGAGACGCTGGGACCTCCGGCGGCGCGAGCGGGGGTTCCATCGGCCAGGCGCGGCTGATCCGCGGTCTCGGCCTCTGGGACGCCACGCTGCTCACCATCGGCTCCATCGTCGGCACCGGCATCTTCCTCACCACCAGCAACATGGCGCGGGTGCTGCCGCATCCGGGGCTCATCCTGCTGGTCTGGCTGGTGGGCGGGCTGCTCACCCTCGCCGGGGCGCTCACCTACGCCGAGCTGGGGGTGATGTTCCCGCGCGCCGGCGGGCAGTACCAGTACCTGAAGGAGGCCTACGGGCCGCTCTGGGGCTTCCTCTTCGGCTGGGCCTGCTTCGCGGTGATGATGACGGCCGGGCACGCGGCCCTGGGCGTCGGCTTCGGCGAGTACCTGGGCGGCTTCTTCCCCTTCTTCTCCACCGGTCACGTGCTGCTCGCCGTGCCGCTCGGGCGCTGGACGTGGGCGCTCTCCGGCGGGCAGCTGGCGGCGGTGCTCGCCATCGTCGGGCTCACCGCCATCAACCACGTCGGGCTGCGCGCCGGGGCGGCGGTGCAGAACGCGCTCACCGCCATCAAGCTCGCCGCCATGCTGGCGATGATCGTCTTCGGCCTGATGGCGCCGGCACGCGCTGCCGTGGCGGCGACCGCGCCGGCGCCGGCATCCGGCGGTGGCCTGCTCGCCGCTTTCGGCGTGGCGATGATCGCCGCCATGTGGACCTACGATGGCTGGTACGGCCTCACCGGCATGGCCGGCGAGGTGCGCGACCCGGGCCGCACTCTGCCGCGCGGGCTCATCGCCGGCACCGGCATCGTCATCGTGCTCTACATGCTGCTCAACGTCGTCTACCTGCGGGCGCTGTCGATCGGCGAGCTGGCCCAGAACCCGCGCGTGGCGGAGGCGGCGGCGGCGGCCCTCTTCGGGCCCGGCGCGGCCCGCCTCATCTCGCTGGCCGTGCTGGTCTCGACCTTCGGCTGCCTGTCGGCGAGCCTGCTCTACACCTCGCGCTTCTACCAGCCGATGGCGGAGGACGGGCTCTTCTTCCGTTCGCTCGCCACCGTCCATCCGCGCTACCGGACACCGGTGGCGAGCCTCTGGGCACAAGGGGTGTGGGCGTCGGTGCTCGCCCTCTCCGGCACCTACGAGCAGCTCTACACCTGCGCCGTCTTCGCCCTCGTCGTCTTCCACGCCCTGACGGCGGTGGCGGTGATCGTGCTGCGCCGGCGGCGGCCCGAGCTGGCGCGGCCGTACCGCACCTGGGGCTACCCGGTGGTGCCCCTGCTGTTCGTCGCCGGCTGCCTACTGCTGGTCGGTAACACGCTCGTCGAGAAGCCGGTGGAGTCGCTGTTCGGCAGCGGGCTGCTGCTGCTGGGGCTGCCGGCCTACGCGCTGTTTCGCGCACGGAATCGGCGGGGCGGAGCCGCCGGCGGGTGATGAGCGGGCGCTGCGCCTACTTCCTGCAGACCCACCGCGATCCGCAGCAGGTCTACCGCTTGGTCCGCACGCTGCGTCGCGGCAGCCCCC
>DASYUP010000687.1:0-1785 GCA_036001185.1 Thermoanaerobaculia bacterium | reverse complement strand
CTTGATCGACAGCACCGGCAGCACGCAGGGCATGGCGTTGAGGATGAGGCCGCCGAGCAGGGCGAGGCCGAGCATCCAGAGGAGCGGCGGTGGCGGGTGTTCGGCAGCGGGTGGTGGGGCAGTGGCGGTGCCGGGAGGAGCCTGCTGCGCGCGAGCCGGCGGCGCTCCCGCGTTCGCCGCCCCTCCGCTACTGACGCGCAGCGCCAGCGTCTCGGTGTGCTGCACCGGCGGCAGGCACTGGGTGTCGTTGCAGGCCTGGTAGGTGAGCGTGACGGCGACGGTCACCTCGCCGCTCGCCGCCGCCGGCGGCACGCGGAAGGCGGCGACGATCGGCACTTCCCCCTGGTAGACCGACAGCGGCTCGTCAGCGAAGGTGAAGCGGGCGATCTCCGGCTCGGGGTAGGTGAGCTCGGGCGCCGGCCACCCCGCCGGCAGCTCGACCTGCAGCTCGGTGGGGATGAGGTACTCGTAGGTCGGGTGGTGACTGTTGACGTGCCAGCCCGACTCGATATGCACGAGAGCGGTCAGCCGCCCGGCGTCGCCGGGTGTGTACGAGGTGCGGTCGGCCTGCAACGCGAGGCTCGCCTTCTCGGGTGCCTGAAGGGCCGCCGCCGCCGGTCCGGCGACGAGGGCCAGCAGGGTGACGAGGTGCAGCGTGCGCGACGGCGCGACCAGCGTGCGGCGGAGGCGGCGGGTGGGCATGTCCGGGGGAGGTCCGGGGAAGCCAGGGAGGCTGCGGCGCTGGCGGCGGAGGGACACGGATTCGGCCGCCGAAGCCGACCGCTGCTGAAGGCGAAGTCGATGATACCATCCGCCGCGCATGGCCTTGGCCTCGCGTCTTACCCGCATCCAGGAGTCGGCGACCCTCGAGGTTTCCCGCCGGGCGGCAGCGCTGCGCGCCCGCGGCGTGCCGGTCGTCGACTTTGGTGTCGGCGAACCCGACTTCCCGTCGCCGCCCGCGGTGGTGGCCGCCGCGCAGCGCGCGCTCGGCGACGGCTTCACCCGCTACACCGCGGCGGCCGGCATCCCCGAGCTGCGCAAGGCGCTGGCGGCGCGCTACCAGCGACGCGATGGCGCGCCGTGGAGCTTCGACCAGACGATCATCACGGTTGGCGCCAAGGCGGCGCTGTTCGAGCTGGCGCTGGCGCTGTTCGATCCCGGCGACGAAGTCGTCCTGCCGACGCCGGCCTGGGTGAGCTTTCCGCCCCAGCTCGCCATCGCCGGCGCCGAGCCGGTGCCGGTGCCGATGCGCGCCGACGAGGGCTTCCGCCTGCGCGCCGAGCCGATGCTCGCCGCCATCGGGCCGCGCACGCGGGCGGTGATCGTCAACTCGCCGTGCAATCCCACCGGTGGGGTGATGAGCGCCGAGGAGCTCGAACGGCTGGTGGAGGTCTGCGCCGGCCAGGGCGTGCTGGTGATCGCCGACGAGACCTACGAGCAGTTCGTCTACGACGGCGCCACCCACGCCAGCGCCGCGGCGCTCGCCACCCGCTACCCGGAGACGGTGGTGCTGGTGGGCTCGTTCTCCAAGACCTGGGCGATGACCGGCTGGCGGCTGGGCTGGCTGTGCGGCCCGCCGGAAGTGGTCGACGGCGTGCTGCGCGTGCAGGGCCACGCCACCTCCAACCCCACCTCGTTCGCCATGGTCGGCGCGCTCACCGCCCTCGCCGAGGACGAGGCCGAGGGCGCCGCCCGGCTCGCCGAATACGCCGCGCGCCGCGACCTCGTGGCGGCGCGTCTCGCCGCCATGCCGGGCGTCACCTGTGCGCCGCCGGCTGGCGCCTT
>DASYUP010000686.1:0-28763 GCA_036001185.1 Thermoanaerobaculia bacterium | reverse complement strand
CGAGGGCAGAGAAACCCGGCATAGGCGCGATGGCGGCGTCGGCGCCGGGTGAGCGCTAGCTTGCGTAGGCCGGGTGGTGGGCCAAGGCCGAGCGGGCCGCAGGCTGACAAGGCCGCAGGCTGACAGGGCCGCCCACCCGGGCGGCAGCAGCAGGCTCGGGGCTGCCAGCGCGGCCTCAGGACCGTTCGCTGCGCAAATCGCGCTCGACAGTGGCTAGTGCGGGGGCCAGCCGCGTGCCGATCTCGTCGAGCTCGCCGTCGCTGGCGGTGAAGGGTGGCGCCAGCATCAGCAGGTCGCCGCGCTCGCCGTCGACGTGGCCGACGTTGGGCCAGACGAGGAGGCCGGCCGCGAAGGCGGCGGCGGTGACGCGCTCGGCGAGGCGCGCTGCGCGCGCGAACGGGTCCTTGCTCTCGCGGTCGGCGACCAGCTCGATTGCGGCGAGGAAGCCGCGACCGCGCACGTCGCCCACCAGCGGCGAGTCGCGCAGCGGCGCGAGCGCGGCGAAGAAGCGCCCCTCGCGCTCGGCCACCCGCTCGACGAGCCGGTCGCGGCGCAGCCGCCGCACAGTGGCCAGACCGGCCGCGCAGGCCGCCGGGTGGTGCGAGTAGGTCTGCGCGTGGTTGAAGGCGCCGCTGCCGAGGCGCAGCAGCTCGAGGTGCTCGCGATGTGCCACGACAGCGGAGAGTGGCAGCGCCCCGGCGTTGAGCCCCTTGCCGAGCACGACGACGTCGGGCACCAGGGATTCCGCGCGTTCCCCTCCGGGGTAGGGGCGGAGCTCGTCTCCGCCCGGGTGGGGGACCTCTTCCTGCGGTTCGCCAAGGAAGTGCTCGCACCCCAACCACCTCCCCGTACGCCCCATGCCGCACAGCACCTCGTCGGCGATCACCAGCACGTCGTGCCGCCGGCACGTCGCGAAGATCCTCTCCACGTACTCGCGGCTCGGCACCACCGCGCCGCTCGACGAGCCGCCGATGGGCTCGTAGAGAAAAGCCGCCACGCTGTCGGCGCCCTGCCGCGCGATCTCCTCCTCGAGCGCGCTCCCCGTCGTCCCGGCGTCGCCGGGGTGGCGATAGGGATCGGGCGCCGGGATACGGGGCAGGTCGAGCAGCAGCGGCCCGTAGATCCGCCGGTAGTGCTCGCGCCCGGAGAGCGCCAGGGCGGCGAGCGTGTTGCCGTGGTACGACGGCACCCGCGAGATGACCTTCCACTTGCCCGCTCGCCCGCGCTCGACCTGGAGCTGGCGCGCCAGCTTGACGGCCGCCTCGATCGCCTCCGAGCCGCTCGACAGGAAGTAGCTCACCTCGAGCGGCCGTGGCAGCACGGCGGCGAGCTCGGCCGCCAGCTCCTCGACGGCGCGGTGGGTGAACTGCGTGCCGTTGACGTAACCGAGCGAGCCGATCTCCGCCGCCACCGCCGCCGCCAGGTCGTCGAGGTCGTGGCCGAGGTTCGCCACCATGGCGCCGCCGCAGCCGTCGAGGTAGCGGCGGCCGGCGGCGTCGACGAGCCACGACCCCTCGCCGCGGACGGCCCAGGGCAGCGTCTCGCGCAGCTGGCGATGAAAGACGAAGCTCGGCTCGCTCAGAACGGCCCCAGCTGGATGGCGTGGGCGATCAGCAGGAAGACGAGGCCGAGGCCCAGCCAGAGCAGTTGCAGCGGCCAGAGGAAGCGCACCCAGCGGGTCCACGGCACGCGCAGCATGGCGAGGCCGGCCATGAAGTAGCCCGAGGTGGGGGTGAAGACGTTGGAGAAGCCGTCGCCGAACTGGTAGGCGAGGACGCTGGTCTGCCGGGTGACGCCGACGAGGTCGCCCAGCGGCGCGAGAATGGGGAGCGACAGCGCCGCCTGGCCGCTCCCCGAGGGCACGACGTAGGAGAGCAGCACCTGCACGGCGTAGATGCCCAACACCGTGAGCGCGGCGGGGAGCCCACGCACGCCGGCCACCATGGCGTGCAGGATGGTGTCGGTGACGTGGGCGCCATCGAAGATCACCAGCACGCCGCGGGCGAGGCCGACCACCAGTGCGGCGCCTGCAAAGCCGGCGGCACCCTGGACGAACTGGTCGGCGGCGCCGTCGGCGCCGAGCCCGCCGGCGAGCCCGGCGACGATGGCGGTGGCGATGAAGAGGGCGGAGAGCTCGCGCAGCCCCCACTCCCAGCGCAGGGCGCCGACGACGAGCAGCGCGATGGCGGCGAGGAGGGCGAGGAGGACGGCGCGGTGACGGGCGGAGATCCGCTCGACTTCTGCGGTGTGCTCCCCACGGGCGGGGGCAAGTCCCGCCCCTAGGCCAGAAGGGGCGATGGCGGTCTCTTCTCTGGTGTGCGGGCGGGGCTTGTCCCCGCCCGTCCCCTCCCTCGCGGGCAATCGCAGCCTTCTCGCTGCGCGGGTGATCCACCACGTAGTGGCAACCGTCATCACCGTCCACACGACCAGCCGGAAGGGCAGCCCCGAGAACAGCGGCAGCCCGGCGATCGCCTGGCCGACGCCGATGGTGAAGGGGTTGAGGAAGGCGCCCGAGAAGCCGCCGGCGGCGCCGGCAAGGCCGATGAGGCCGGCGAGCAAGTCGTCGTAGCCCAGGCGGCGCACGAGGATGACCAGCGCCGGCAGCACCGCCAGCGCCTCCTCGGCGATTCCCATGGTGCCGCCGCCGAGCGAGAAGACGACGACCAGCAGCGGGATCACCACCTCGCCGCGGCCGCCCGTCGCCCGCACGATGGCGGCGATGCCGGCGTCGAGGGCGCCGGTCGCCTGGATCACCCCGAAGGTGCCGCCGATGAGGAGCAGGTAGAAGACGATCGGTGCCGTCGCCTCGAGCCCCAGGGGCCAGGCGAGCAGCACCTCGCCGGGGCCCGCCGGCTGGGCGGCGACGCGGTGGTAGCTCGCGGGATCCACCAGCTTGCGCCCCGCCAGCTCGCGGCGCGCGTATTCGCCGGCGGGGATGACCCAGGTGAGCGCCGCCGCCGCGGCGGTGAGGGCGAAGAGCAGAACGTAGGTGTGGGGCAGCTTGAGCTTCACGCCGTGGCGCCTCCCACGAGCTCGAGCGCCAGGGCGGCGTAGAGGCGCGCCGCCGTCTCGAGCTCGGCGACGGCGATCGATTCGCGCGGCGAGTGGGCGTCGGCGAGGTCGCCGGGGCCGAGGACGATGGTTGGCAAGCCGCCGAAGCGGGCGAGCAGGGCGCCGTCGGTCCATGCGGGGAAGGCGATCGGCTGCTGCGTGGCTACCTGCTCGCCGAGCACGAATGCGCGCGCCGCGAAGGCGGCGCGGGCCAGCGGATGGTCGGCGGCGGTGACCAACGCCACGTGCTCCATCGTCGCCATGCCGCCGTCCACCCGGCGCAGGCGGGTGCGCAGCCCCGGCATCGCGCGCTCGACCTCGGCGAGCAGCGCCTCCAGCTCGCCGCTGAGCGAGTCGAAGCTCTCGCCGGGCACCGAGCGGCGGTCGAGGGTCAGCACACAGGAGGCGGCGACCGTCGACGGCTGGTCGCCGCCGCGGATGGTGCCGAGGTTGAGGGTGGGCGGCCCGAGCAGCGGGTGGGCGCGCGACAGGAGCGAGGGCAGCAGCCGCTCCTCGACGAGGGCGACGAAGCGCGCCGCGGCGAGGATGGCGTTGACGCCGCGCTCGGGCGTGCCACCGTGGGCGGCGCGGCCGTGCAGCTCGACGGCCAGCCACTCGAGCCCCTTGTGGCCGAGGGCCACCCGGTTGCCGGTGGGCTCACCCACCACGGCGACATCGGCGCGCACGCCGGGCTCGTCGCGCTGCAATGCCCGCGCGAGGGCCTCGGCGCCGAGGCTCTCCATCTCCTCGTCGACGACAGCCGCCAGCACCACCGCGGCGCCAATCTCGTCGATCACACCGTCGAGGGCGACGAGCGCCGCCGCCATCGCCGCGACCGGTCCCTTCATGTCGGCGGCGCCGCGGCCGAGGAGGCGTCCGTCGCGGATCTCGCCGCGGAACGCGTGGCCGGGGTCGGCCGCATTGAGCGGCACCGTGTCGGTGTGACCGCACAGCATCAGCGTCCGCCCGCGTCCGTCCTCGTCGCCGACGCGGGCGATCACGTTCGGCCGCCCGGGCGCCACCTCGTCGAGCCGCGCCGCCACGCCCTGCTCCGCCAGCCAATCCGCGAGCCGCCGCGCCACCGCCTCCTCCTGCCGCGCCACCCCGGGATGGCTGGGGATGCGCACCAGCTCGGCGGCGAGCCCTGCCACGTCGAGGGTCGCCAGGCGCGCCTCCGCCCGTGCCCACAGAGCTCGATCGATCACGCCGCTCCCCGGCCGAGGAAGAGATGGTCGGGATCGAGCTCCTCGCGCAGCAGGCGCAGCTGCTCGGCCGTGGGAGGCTCCACCGTCTCCACGCGCGGCAGTGCGCGCAGTGGCCAGCCGACTCGCGCGCGGACCTCCTCTGCGCTGCGGCCGGGGTAGAGCGCGGCGAGCACCAGCTCGCCGTCGTCGTCGGGCGCCAGCACCGCAAGCTCGGTGATCACCTTCACCGGCCCCGCACCCGGCAGCCCCAGCTCGCGGCGCGAGCGGCCGTGGCAGCGGTGTCCGGGGCTGGTGATGAAGTCGACCTCGGCGGGGAAGGCGCGCGGCGAGAGGGTGGCGACGAGCAGCGTGCGCCGCGCGTGGGTGGCGATCTCGGCGGCGCCGCCGCTGCCGGGCAGCCGCACCCGCGGTCGCGCGTAGTCGCCGATCACGGTGGTGTTGACGTTGCCCCAGCGGTCGATCTGCGCCGCGCCGAGGAAACCGACCTCGATGCGGCCGTTCTGCAGCAGCCCCTGGAAGGCGTCGGCCATCCCGCAGACGAGCGCCGCGCCGGCGACGAGCGCGGGGTCGCCGATCGACACCGGCAAGCGCTCGGGCACGGCGCCCACGGCGCCCGACTCGTAGATCAGCACCAGCCCGGGGGCGTGGGTGCGGCGGGCGAGGTTGCAGGCGAGGTTGGGCAGGCCGATGCCCACGAAGACCACCTCGCCGTCGCGCAGCTCGCGCGCGGCAACGCAGGCCATCAGCTCCTGGGCCGTGTACTCCGTCATCGCGAGGGCCCGCAGGGCAGCGCGGCCGTCATCGCGAGGGCCCGCAGTGCGCATTCGTCATCGCGAGGGCCCGGGCCACATTCGTCATCGCGAGGGCCCGGGCCACATCCGTCATCGCGAGGGCCCGCAGGGCCCGTGGCGATCTCGACGTCGAGATCGCTTCGTCGCTGCGCTCCTCGCGATGACGTGCAATGGTGGCGATGTGCGGCGTGAAGTGGCGCGACCCTCGGCCGCCAGCGCTGGCAGCCCGCGACTCAGTAGCCATAGTTGACCTCGCCCGACGGCCGCCAGTCCGCCCGCAGCCGCTCCTTCAGCTCCGGCTGCCGCGCCATGTATTCACCACGGTCGCGCACGCCGTACACCCACTCGTCGAGCCAGCGCGAGAGCGCCTGAGGATCGCGCGAGATCGCCTCCCAGGCGACGTAGAAGTCGTTGTCGCGGTCGTAGTACCCCTGCACGAAGCTGGGATGCGCGCCCCAGGGCTCGACGACCACCGCGTCGACGGCGAGGTCGGGAATGGCGGTGCGGTTGGGGTCGGCGCGGATCACCGTCTCGTTGACCAGCTCCTCGACCACCACCAGCACGCGGCTCGCTGCCAGCGCCGCCTCGCGCTGCATGCCGAGCAGCCCCCAGATCTGCGTGTTGCCGCGCGCATCGGCGCGCTGCGCGTGGAGGATGGCGACGTCGGGGCGCAGCGCCGGCACGGCGGCGAGGCGCTCGCCGGTGAAGGGGCAGTCGACGGTGCGGATCTGCGGGTTGACCCGCGGCAGGTCGGTGCCGGCGTAGCCGCGCAGCGGCCAGAAGGGAAGCCCGGCGGCGCCGGCGCAGAGGCGCGCCACCATGCCGAAGTGGGAGTACTCCTCGAGCTCGAGCGTCGGCGGCTGCGCCTCGCAGGCGCGGCGGAAGGCGTGCAGCGAGCCGGCGCCCGGGTTGCCGGCCCAGGAGAACACCAGCTTCCGCGCGCAGCCGGCGGCGAGCATCTGGTCGTAGACGAGGTCGGGGGTGAGGCGGCAGAGGGTGAGGTCGCGCCGGCGCTGGCGGATGATCTCGTGGCCGGCGGCGAAGCAGATGAGGTGGGTGAAACCCTCGATGAGGACGCTGTCGCCGTCGCGCACCAGCTCGGCGACGGCGGTGCGCAGGTCGGTGACTTTCGACGCGGCCGGCATCCTGCGGGCTCACCTTCCCTCTCGTCACCTGATGGGGCGAGTCGCGCCGAGGCTACCACCGCGCTAGAGTCGACCCCCAGAGGAGACCCCCATGGCGCAACCGGCTGAAGGCGATACCGCCCCGCTGCCTGCTCCGCTCCCCGAGCCCAACCAGGCGAGCGCGCTGGAGGAGGTCCGCGACCGCGCCGATACGGTGCTGACGCGCACCAACCATGGGCGGCCGGGGCGGGCGGTGGGCCGCCGCGAGCTCAAGGGCCCACGCGGCCGGGTGGCCATCGTCGACGGCTGCCGCACGCCGTTCACCAAGTCGGGCACGGCGTTTCGCGACATGGACGTGCTCGACCTCGCCGGGGTTGCCGCTGCCGAGCTGGTGACGCGCAGCGGCCTCGATCCCAAGGAGATCGAGCTCGCCATCTTCGGCACCGTGCTGCCCGCCCTCTACGCCCCCAACCTCGGTCGCGAGGTGGTCTTCCGCTGCTCGCTTCCCGAGTGGATCCCCGGCAGCGGCGTGAGCCTCGCCTGCGCCTCCAGCAACCTCGCCATCACCTCGGCGGCGGAGGCAATCCTCGTCGGCCAGGCCGACGTGGTGCTGGCTGGCGGCGCCGAGGCGCTGTCGAAGGTGCCCATCCGTTTCTCCGACGCCGCGGCGCAGCGGCTGATGGAGCTCTCCAGGGCGAAGAGCCTGCCGCAGAAGGCAGGGGTGCTCGCCAAGCTGCGGCCGAAGGACCTCGCGCCGGTGCCGCCGGCGATCGCCGAATACACCACCGGCATGACCATGGGGCAGGCGGCCGAAAAGATGGCGAAGGAGAACGACATCTCGCGCCGCGCCCAGGACGAGATCGCCCTGATGTCGCACCAGCGCGCCTCGGCGGCGACCCGCGAGGGGCGCTTCGCCGAGCAGGTGGTGCCCACCTTCCCGCCGCCCACCTACGGCGAGTCGGTGCTGGTCGACAACGGCGTGCGCCACGACAGCTCGTTCGACAAGCTGGCGCAGCTGCCGCCGGTGTTCGACAAGCGCTACGGCACCATCACCGCCGGCAACGCCAGCCCGATCACCGACGGCGGCTCGGCGGTGCTGGTGATGAGCGAGGAGAAGGCGAAGGCGCTGGGCTACCAGCCGCTCGGCTATGTGCGCTCGTGGGCCTACGCCTCGCTCGACCCGGGCACGCAGCTGCTGCAGGGACCGGCCTACGCGGCGCCGGTGGCACTCGACGCCGCCGGGGTGACGCTACAGGACCTCGACCTCGTCGACATGCACGAGGCCTTCGCGGCGCAGATCCTCTCCAACCTCAAGGCCTTCAACTCGAAGAAGTTCGCCGCCGACGAGCTGGGGCGCAGCGCGCCGCTCGGCGCGGTCGACTTCGACAAGCTCAACGTCAACGGTGGCTCGATCGCCATCGGCCACCCCTTCGGCGCCACCGGCGCGCGGGTGACCATGCAGCTGCTCTACGAGCTGCGGCGGCGCGGCGGCAACCTCGGCCTGCTCACCGTCTGTGCCGCCGGCGGCGTCGGCTTCGCCATGGTGGTCGAGCGGGAGTAGACGTGCGCCGTTCGCCTTCCCGTCAGCGCGCGGAGTGGGTGCTCTCTCGTCATCGCGAGGAGCGAAGCGACGAAGCGATCTCGCCGTCGAGGTCGCCACGGCCGGCTACGCCGGCCTCGCGATGACGACGCCGGCACCACTGCGCGGCCTCACCGTCATCGACCTTACCCGCCACCTGCCGGGGCCGCTGGCGGCGCGGCTGCTCGCCGACCTCGGGGCGCGGGTGATCAAGGTCGAGGAGCCGCGGGCCGGCGACCCGGTGCGCGCGGCGCCGCCGCTGCTCGGCGGACAGAGCCCACTGGGGACGCTGCTGCTCGCCGGCGTCGAGAGCGTCGCCCTCGACCTCAAGCAGCCGGCCGCCCTGGAGGTGGTCGCTGGCCTGCTGGCGCGCGCCGACGTGCTGCTGGAGAGCTTCCGCCCCGGCACCTTGGAGCGGCTCGGGCTCGCGCCGGCGGCGCTGCGCCAGCGCTTCCCGCGGCTGATCATCTGCTCGCTCACCGGCTGGGGGCAGGAGGGCCCGTTCGCCGGCAAGGCCGGCCACGACCTCACGTACCAGGCCATCGCCGGCGCGCTGGCGCCCACCGCGGCGGTGCCGGCGGTGCCGGTGGCCGACGTGGTGGGGGCGTGGAGCGCGGTCGCGGCGGTGCTCGCGGCGCTCTACGGCAGGGAGCGCGATGGCGGCGGGACCTGGGTCGACCAGGCGCTGCTCGACGCCGCCGTGCACGCCAACGTCGCCGGCTGGGCGGCGGAGGCGGGCAATCCCAAGGAGGTGGGCGAGCCGCTGCCGCTCACCGGCGCGCTGCCCTGTTACGGCCTCTACCGCACCAAGGACGGTGCCCTCCTCGCCGTCGCCGCCCTCGAGCCCCACTTCTGGCGCCGACTGTGCGATGCCGCCGATCGCCGCGACTTGCGCGGCGCGCAGTACGCCAGCGGGCGGCGGGCGCGCAAGAAGGTGGCGCGGCTCATCGGCTCGCGCACGCGCGCCGCGTGGCTGGCCCTGCTCGCCGACCGCGACGTGCCGGTCGAGCCGGTGCTCGCCGCCGGCGAGGCGCTGGCGCATCCGCAGGTGGCGGTGCGCGAGGTGCTGCGCCGCGGCGCCGACGGGCTGCCGCGGCTGGGCTTCCCCGCGCGTCTCGACGGCGGCCGCCCGCGGGCGGGGGAGCGGGTGCCGGAGCTGGGCGAGGACACGTTGCAGGTGATCGCCGAGCACGGGCTCGCCGGCGGCAGGAGCGCGCGCGAGCTGCGGGCGGCCGGCATCGGGCGCCGGCCCGGGGGTGTGCGGGGGTGGCTGGCGAGGATGCTCATGCGGCGGGGATAGGCGCTGTCACCGCTCGTCGAGCGCGCAACACAGGCGAGGACGAGCCCCGCCCCTACACCCGAGGGGAATGCTGGCGGGCTACGCGGCGTAGCTCAGCCGTGCTCACGCCGCTGTTAACATCGTTCGCACCTTGTCGCCGGTGAGCGCTCCCGATGACCTCGCGCCCGACCTGGGCACGGTCCTCAGCCTCGACAACGTCCCGGTCGAGCTGCCGGTGGCGCGGGTGGGGAGCCGAGTGCTCGCCGCCGTCGTCGACTACGCGGCGCTCTTCGTGCTCCTCATCGGCTGGACGGTCGGCATCGTCATGCTCGCCACCGGCCTCAAGCTGCGGCCGGGCTGGGGCATCGCCGCCTGGCTGCTCGGCGCCTTCGCCTTCGAATACGGCTACTTCGCGGCGCAGGAGATCCTCTTCGACGGCCGCACGCTGGGCAAGCGACTCTTCGGGCTGCGAGTGGTGGCGCGCGACGGCGCCGCCGCCGGCAACGGCGCCCTCTTGGTGCGCAACCTGGTGCGCCTGCTCGACGTGCTCTTCGGCGTGCTGCTGATGGCGCTCGACCCGCTGTCGCGGCGGCTGGGCGATCGCCTCGCCGGCACCCTGGTGGTCCACCAGAGCGAGGAGGCGCCCGAGCTGTTGCTCAACCGGCTGCCCGCCGGCTGGGGGGCCGCCGAGGCGCGGCTGGTCGAATCCTACCTGCGGCGCGCCGGCGAGCTCGAGCCGGAAGCGCGCCTCCAGCTCGCCCGCCGCTTCGAACGCTGGGTCGACGAGCGCTCGCCCGGCTTCCTCGCCGGCGCTCCAGGTGTCGATCCGCTGGGGCGCCTGTGGCACGGTTTCCGCGGCGCCCCGGCGCCGGGCGAGCTGCCGAGCGAGCGCTGAAACCGTGGACTACGCCCGCTTCGTCACCCTTCGCCAGCCGCTGTGGGATCGCTTCGAAGCGGATGCCGATGGGGCGCGGCGCGATCGCGCGCTCGGCTACGGCGAGATCGAGGAGCTGGCCCTGCGCTACCGCCAGGTGCTGCACGACCACGCTTTCGCGCGTGTGCGCTTTCCCGGCACCGGTGCCGCCCGGCGGCTCGCCCGCCTGGCGGTGCTGGGCGGCACCGTGCTCCAGCGCGAGGACCAGGAGAGCTGGTCGCTGGTGGCCTTCTTCTTCCGCCGCTTCCCGGCGGCGGTGCGGGCGCACCTGCCGTGGATCGGCGTCGCCCTCGGCCTCTTCCTCGTCACCGCCCTGCTTGGCATGGCGGTCGCCATCTACCAGCCGAGCGTGGCGGTGACGCTGCTCGGCCCCGACGCGGTGGCCGGCCTGCGCGAGGGGCATCTGTGGACGGAATCGCTGACCACCACACTGCCGCCGTCGTTCAGCTCGTCGCGCATCGCCACCAACAACATGTCGGTGGCGCTCACCGCCTGGGCTGGTGGCGCCCTCGCCGGCCTCGGCTCGCTGTGGGTGACGCTGCTCAACGGCTTCATGCTCGGCGCCGTCTTCGGCATCACCGCACGCTACTCGCTGGCCGCCGAGCTCGGCACCTTCGTCGTCGCCCACGGCCTGCTCGAGATCACGCTCATCCTCGTCTGCGCCGGCGCCGGCCTCGGCATCGGCGTGGCCCTGCTGCGCGCCGACGACCTGCCACGCTCGGTGACGGTGCCGCGGGCGGCGCGCGAGGCGCTGGTGGTGCTGCTTGGCTGCCTGCCCTGGTTCCTCGTCCTCGGGCTGGTCGAGGGCTTCCTCTCGCCCAGCCCCGAGCTGCCGTTGCTGTGGAAGGCACTGCTGGGGTTGGCGCTCGAGATCTGCTTCCTGGCGCCGCTGGTGCTCGGTGCCCTGCGGGCGGTGCCGGCGCGCGAGGAGACGCGATGAGTGAGCCGCTCCTGCCTGGCGTCGCCCCGGCGCTCGACACCGTTCCCTTCGCCGTGCTCATCGACGAGGCCTGGCGGGCGACTCGCGCCTGGGCGCGCGCCATCCTGCTGCCGGCGGCGCTGCTGCTGGCGCCGGCGGCGCTGGTGATGCAGGTGCTGGTGGCGATGTGGAACCTGTCGCTCGTCGGCATGGACCCGGCGCGCTTCGAATTCGGCCGCCTGCTCGGCACCCTCGCCCTCGGCATGGTGGGGCTGCTGGTGGTTGCCCTCTACTTCGTGGCCGTCTATGGCTGCGTCATGGTCGCCGCCATCCGTGCCCTCGGCGGCGAAGCGCCCAGCATGCGGCAGTGCCTGCGCTTCTACCTGCGGCCGCGGGTGTGGGCGACCGACCTGCTGGCCTGGCTGCTCATTGGCGTCGGCTTCATCGCGTGCATCATTCCCGGACTCTTGCTGCTCGCTGCCTGGGGGCTGCGGCTGCCGGTGATGGTGCGCGAGGGGAGCTATGGCTGGGACGCGCTGCGGCGCAGCTGGGAGCTGGTCACCTACAACCCCAGCGGTCAGCTCCTTCGCCACCCGCTGCTCAAGGTGTTGCTGCTGTTCGTGCTCGGCGCCGTGCTCGGCTACGCGGTGTCGCTGGTGGTGCAGGCACCGGCGTTGATCGTCAACCAGGTGGTGATGTTCCGCGCCATGAGCCGCGGCGAGTCGGTGGACCCGCAAGCGGTGCTGCGTGCCACCCTCTGGCTGTCGATCCCCGCCGGCGTGCTGGCGGCGCTCGCGCAGCTGGCGGTGCAGCTCTACGTCGACTTCGCGACCGCCTACCTCTACCTCGACCAGGTGCGGCGCAAGGAAGGGTCGGACCTCGGCTCCGCCCTCGACCGGCTGCTCGCCGGCAGCGCGGCGCTGCCTGGCGCGCCGCCGGCGCCATGAGCGCGCCGCCGCCGGCCTGGCACGCGGCCGACGCCGAGGCGCTGCGGCGAGCGCTCCTGCAGGCGAGGGCGCCGGGTGAGCTGCCGGCCGCGGGCCTCGGCGACTACCTCCTCGACCTCGGCCGCTGGCTGCAAGCACGGCTGGTCGGCTTGCTCGGCCGGGCGCTGCCGTGGGCCGGCACGACGGTGATCGAGCGCATCCTGCTCTACACCGCGGTGGGCGCCGCCGCCCTGGCCGCCCTGGCCGTGCTGCTGATGGCGTGGCGCCACTGGCGCGCGACGCAGGCGCGGCGGCAGGTGGCGTCGGTCCCCGCGGCGCTGCAGCCGGCGCCGCCGCCACCCGGCGACGCTGCCTGGTGGCGCGCGGAGCTCGCGCGCCGCCTCGCCGGCGGCGCGCTGCGCCCGGCTCTCGAGGCCGCCTGGTGGTGGACCGCCCGGCGGCTCGACCCGCCCGGCCTCGATCCCTCGTGGACGACCGGCGAGCTCCTGCGGGCCGGCGGCGAGGCAGCGCCGCGGGCGCCGCTGCGCCGGCTGGACTCCTTGCTGTGGGGGACCGGGGCGCCGCGGCGCGATGAGGTGGAGGCAGTGGTGAGCGACCTGGAAGGTCCCTCTGGTGTAGGGGCGGGGCTGGTCCCCGCCCGTCCGCGAGGAGCTGCCAAATGAAGCCTCCCCGCGGAGCATTCCTCGCCGTCGCGTTGCTGCTCGGCGTCGTCGCCGGGCTCCTGCTGGCGAGCCGCAGCCTGGAGGCGCCGAGCAGCACGCTGTCGCGCGGTCCCACTGGCTGGCTCCTGTCACGGCTCTACCTCACCGAGCGCGGCGCCGCCCCCGCACTGCTCACCCAGGCGCCCACCGCGGCGGAGGCGTGGCCGGGAACTCTGGTGCTCGGCTTCCCCTGGCAGGCGCACGTGCTGGAGGCCGACCGCGACGCCGTGCTGGCGCACCTCGCTCGCGGCGGCGACCTGCTGATCGCCTACTCCGCGGAGCCGGCGCCCGGCGTGGGCGAGCGCCAGCTACTGTCGGCGGTCGGCGTCGCCATCGACCTGGTGGACGACGCGCCGGTTTCGCCACTGCGTTGGCGGGCCTTCGCACGCCGGCCCTGGCGCCTGCATCCAGCGCCGCGCTGGGCGAGCGCCGTCGCCGCTCGCGCCGGCGGTCCCGCCCCCGAGCTGCTGCTGCGGCGTCCGCGCTGGCTGCCCGAGCTGCCGCGCGCGGGCGCGCTGCTGGTGGGGTCGGGCGGGCGCGTGATGGCAGCGGAGTGGCCGCAGGGCCGCGGGCGCGTCGTCGTCTTGCCCGCCGAGCTGCTGTGCAACGCGCGCCTCGCGGCGCCGGCGGCGCTGGCGGCGCCGCATGCCGCGCTGCTGGAGACGCTGCGCCGCTCCCTCGCCGGCCCCTGGCGCTTCGACGAGTATCATCACGGCCTCGGCGTGGGTGATGGCGACGGCGTGCCGGTGGGGGCGCAGCGGGGGCTCGACCTGCTGCTGCTGCAGCTGGCGCTGCTCTACGGCGTGGTGGCCCTGGCGCTGGGGCGGCGGCTGGGGCCGGCCTGGCGCGAGTCGCCGCCGCTCGCCGGCAGTGCGGCGTCGTTCCTGCTGCGGTTGGGGGCGCTGCACCATCGCCTGCGGCATCACGAAGCGGGAGCGCGGCTGCTGCTGCAGCGGGCGGCCGAGCTCGACCGCCGGCTGCCGATCGACGACGAGCTGCGGCGGCTCGCCGAGCGCGGCGACGCGGCGGCGCTGGTGGAGGTGGGGCAGCGAGTGGCGCGGTTGCAACGACGGTGAGATCCTCGTGAAGGGAACGCCAACGATGGTCGAGATCAACTATCCTCCGGCGAGCAACGCCGCCAACCTCACCGCCGCCGCCAGCCGCCTGCGCGCGCGTCTGGTGGCGCACCTGCCCGGCCTCGACCGCGCCGTCGAGGAGCTGCTCGCCGCCTACCTCGCCGGCGGCCACGCGCTGCTCGAGGGGGTGCCGGGGATCGGCAAGACCCTGCTTGCCCGCTCTTTCGCCGCCGCCCTCGGTCGCGACTTCAAGCGGCTGCAGTTCACTCCCGACCTGATGCCGGCCGACGTCGTCGGCAGCAACGTCTTCGATCCCGCGGCGGGAGGCTTTCACCTGGTGCATGGGCCGGTGTTCACCGAGATCCTGATGGCCGACGAAGTGAACCGCACGCCGCCGAAGACGCAGGCGGCGCTGCTCGAGGCGATGCAGGAGCGGCAGGTGACGATCGACGGCAAGGCCCACCCGCTCGCCGGCGGTTTCTTCGTCGTGGCGACGCAGAATCCGGTCGAATACGAGGGCACCTACCCGCTGCCGGAGGCGCAGCTCGACCGCTTTCTGCTGCGCATCGAGGTGGTACCGCCGCCGCGCGAGGCCGAGCTCGAGCTCTACCGCCGCGCCGTCGGCGGCACGCTCGCCGGCTGGCGGTCCGACGTTCCCGATCCCGAACCGGCGGTGTCGGCGGCCGAGGCGACGGCGCTCCGTGCCGGCAGCGGCAGCGTGCACGTCGCCGAGGAGCTGCTCGCCTACCTGCTCACCTTGGCCGAGGCGGTGCGCCGCTCGCCGCACGTCGAGCTCGGCCCCTCGCCGCGCGGCGCGCTGTCGCTGCTCGAGGCGGCCCGCGCCTGGGCGCTGCTCAACGAGCGCGACTACGTGCTGCCCGACGACCTCAAGCGGATGCTGGTCCCCTGCTGGAGCCACCGGCTGCTGCTGGTGGCCGAGGCGGAGCTCGAGGGGCGCACGCCGCGCGCCGCCCTCGAGGAGGTGGCGGCCGCCGTCGAGGTGCCGCGGCGGTGATTCCCGCCGGCAGGCTCTTCTACCTGCTGGCGCTGGCCGCCCTGCTGCTCGCCGCCGGCGCCGCCGAGCCCCGGCTGCTGTGGGCGGCGGCGGGGCTCGACGTGGCGGCGCTGCTGGGCTTTCTCGTCGATGGCCGGCGCGCCCGCGCCATCCGCCTCGGCGCGTCGCGCCTGCTGCCGCCGCTGCTGGCGCAGGGGGCCGAGGCCGAAGTGGTGGTGGAGCTCGTGCACGACGCCGCTGCCGGGCCACTCGTCGTCGACCTGCGCGAGGCGCTGCACCCGGCGCTCGCCGCCGCACCCCTGCGCGGTCGGCTGACGCTGCCGGCGCGTGGCGAAGCGCGCGCCTGGCGCTACCCTCTGGTGCCGCGGCGTCGCGGCGAGCACGCCTGGGGGCCGCTGTCGGCGCGCGTGCTCGGACCGTGGGGGCTCGCCTGGCACCAGCGCCAGCTGCTGCCGGCGAGCACGGTGCGCGTCTACCCGCAGGTGCGCTGGGGCGGCAAGGTGGGGCGCCTGCTGGCGCTCGCCCACCGGCGCGAGCTCGGCCAGTCGCCGACCCGGCTCGAGGGGGCGGGCAGTGAGCCGTACGCGTTGCGCTCCTACCGTCCCGGCGATCCGCTGTCGCGCATCCACTGGCGGGCAACGGCGCGGCAGGGGCGGCTGGTGGCGCGCGAGGACACCTGGGAGCGCGGCACCCACCTGATGGTGCTGCTCGACTGCGGGCGCGCCATGGCGTCGCAGGATGCGCCGGGGGTCGGCGGAGGCGCCCTCGCCGGCGGCCGCAGCAAGCTGGATCACGCGCTGGCTGCGTCGCTGGCGCTGCTGCGGCTCGCCGTCGGCCGCGGCGATCGCGTCGCCGTGCTCGCCTTCGCCGATCGCGTCGAGCGACGCCTGCGTGTGCACCCGGGCGCGGGGGGCACGCGCACCGCCTACGCGGCGCTCTACGACCTCGAGGCGCGGCTCGCCGAGCCCGACTTCGACCTCGCCGTCGAGCAGGGGTTGGGGCTCGAGCCGCGGCGCGGGGTGGCGGTGCTGTTCACCTCGGTCGTCGACCTCGCCGCCGCTGAGCGGCTGCAGGCGGCACTGCGCCGCCTCGAGCGGCGGCACCGCACGCTGCTCGTCAACCTCGAGGACCCGCAGGTGGGCCGGCTAGCCTGGGGAGCGCCGGCCTCGGCGCCGGCAGCCTTCGCCAAGGTGGCGGCGATGGAGATCCTGCTCGCCAACGCGCGGCTGGCGCGCCAGCTCTCGCGCGCCGGCGTGCTGACGGTATCGACCTCCGCCGACCGCCTCGCCCTCGACGTGCTCGACGCCTACCTGTCGCTCTTCCAGCGGCCGCGCGCCGCCGCGCGTCGAGCGGGCTGAGTCGTAGCGGGAGGCGCGGAGGCCCTGGCTTCGGGGGGCCGAACCCCGTCGCCAGGACCTCCCGCAGTCGGACGGCGCGACGGGTCGAGGGGTCGAAGCCCGCCGGCCGTCCGCTCCCGACGTGCGCAAGTGCAAGGCCCCTGCCTTCGCCAAGGACCGCCTGCGCGCGCGATCGCAAGCGCCACGATCCCAGTTGTTTCCGTGGGGATCCCGCGGCGCCGCGAACCAGCGCGCGCGGCCGCGGCTCCAAGCTCCCGGACGGCGCCGTTCAAGGCGCCGGATGTCACGCGGCCGCTCCTCCGCGTGCTCAGGCGCTGTCCGTCCGGATGCTACAGTCCGCGCCGATGCGAGCCGCCGCGCGCTCCCTCTTGCTCGCTCTCATCGTCGCGCCTCTGTTGCTCGGCTGCTCGGTGCGCAAGCTGGCGGTGCGCACGCTCGCCAAGGCGATGGCGTCGGGCACCGATGTCTACGCCACCGATGACGATCCCGAGCTGGTGGCGGCGTCGCTGCCGTTTGCGCTCAAGACGCTCGAGGGGCTGCTGGCGCAGGACCCCGGCAACCGCAACCTCCTGCTCGCCACCAGCAAGGGCTTCACCCAATACGCCTACGCCTTCGTGCAGCTGCCGGCCGAGCGGCTCACCGACGACGACTACAGCCGCTCCGAGCAGTTGCAGCAGCGGGCGGTGAAGCTCTTCCTGCGCGCCCGCGACTACGCGCTGCGCGGCCTCGCCACCACGCACCCCGGCATCGACGAGCGGCTGCGGCGCGATCCCGCGGCGGCGGCTGCCGAGCTCACCCGCGACGATCTGCCGCTCGCCTACTGGACGGCGGCCGCCTGGGGCTCGGCGATCAGCGCCGGCAAGGACCGCCCCGAGCTGCTGGCCGACCTCGGCGCCGTCCGCGCGCTGCTCGAGCGCGGGCTCGCCCTCGACGAGGGGTGGGAGCACGGGGCGCTGCACCAGGCCATGCTGTCGGTGGAGGCGAGCACGCCGGCCGCCGCCGGCGGCTCGCCGGCGCGCGTCGAGCAGCACTACCAGCGCGCCGCTGCCCTCGCCGGCGGCCACGACGCCGGCCTCTTCGTCAGCTACGCGCAGGCGATGGCGGTGCCGGCGCGCGATCGCGCCGCCTTCGAATCGCTCCTCGAGCAGGCGCTGGCCGTCGGCCTCGACGCCGCTCCCGAGCTGCGCCTCGCCAACACCCTCGCCCAGCAGAAGGCCCGCTGGCTCCTCGACCATGCAGACGACTATTTCTCGAGCGACGAGGAGGAGTCGGAGCCCGAGTCGTCACCGGCGCCGACGAGCGAGCCCACGCCCACCCCCAACGGAGAGATCCCGTGATGCGACCGCGATACCTCGTCCCGCTAGTGCTCGCCCTCGCCCTGCTGCCGCTCGCGCCGCGCGCCGCAGCGGCCGCCGCCGCCGGCAAGCCGATCAAGCTCGCCACCCTGGTGCCGCAGGGCTCGATCTGGGACAAGGAGCTGCGCGCGATCGCCGAGGAGGCGAAGAAGCGCACCGACGGCCGGGTCACCTTCCGCGTCTACCCCGGCGGCATCGAGGGGGACGACCAGGACGTGGTGCGCAAGATGCGCCTCGGCCAGCTGCAGGCGGCCTCGCTGACCGTCGACGGGCTCACCAGCCTCGACAAGGGCTTCTCCATCTTCTCGGTGCCGCGCTTCTTTGCCTCCTTCGACGAGCTCTTCGCCGTGGCGCACGCGCTGACGCCGACGCTCGCCGAGCGTCTCGACAAGCAGGGGTTCGTCTTCCTCGGCTGGGGCTACGGCGGCTGGGTCTACCTGTTCGCCAAGAAACCCTTCTACACCCCCGAGGACGTCAAGAAGCTCAAGCTGTTCGTCTGGGGCGGCAACGACAACAAGATGGTCGACTGGTGGAAGAGCAACGGCTATCACCCGGTGGGTCTCGCCTCGACCGACATCATGACCGGGCTGCAGACGGGGATGATCGACGCCATGCCGGCGCCGCCGCTCATCGCCATCGCCCTGCAGTGGTACCGCCAGGCGCCCAACATGCTCGACCTGCCGATGGGGCAGCTCATCGGCGCCACCGTCATCACCAAGAAGGCCTGGCAGCAGCTTTCGCCCGCCGACCAGGCCACCCTGAAGGCGCTCGCCGCACAGATGCAGCAGCGGCTCGAGCGCGAGATCCCCGGCCAGGACCGGCAGGCGGTCGACGAGATGAGCCGGCGCGGCCTCAACGTCACCAAGCCGAGGGACCCCAAGGCGTGGGACGACGCGGCCACGCTGTTCGCCAACACCATGCGCGAGAAGGTGGTGCCGGCCGACCTCTTCGACATGGCGCGCAAGGCGCGCGAGGAGCTGCGCTCCAAGCACTGAGCCCAGAGCGCGCACGACCGTGCGCGCGGCGGGCTCAGCCCCGAGGAGCGTAGCGACGAGGGGCCTCGGCGGGCGGCGCGGCAGATGTAATAGCCTCCGCGGCGATGGACGCTGACGAGGCCGTCGCGCCGCCGCCCGGCTCCGAGCACGCGCCGCCGCCGGCGGGCATCGAGCCCCCGGATGCGGAGGAGCGCGGGGCGATCGCCTGGGTCCACCACCTCGAGGACGCGGTGCCGGTGCTGGCGCTGCTCCTCATGGTGGCGCTGCCGCTGGCCGAGATCGTCGCCCGCCGCTTCGGCACCGGCGTTCCCGGCTCGGCCAACTTCACCCAGCACCTGGTGCTCTGGGTGGCGCTGCTGGGGGCGGCTGTCGCCGCTCGCCAGGGCAAGCTGCTGGCGCTGGCGACCACCAGCTTCATGCGGCCCGGCTTCCGGCGCGAGGCGGCTTCGAGCTTCGCCGCTGCCGCCGGCGCCGCCGTGTCGGCGCTGCTCGCCCGTGCCAGCGTCGAGATGGTGCTGGTGGAGAAGCAGGCCGGCACGGTGATCGCCGCCGGCGTCAAGGCGTGGGTGGCCCAGCTCGCGCTGCCGATCGGCTTCGCCCTCATCGCCCTGCGCCTGGTCTGGCTCGCCTCGCCCCGCTGGTGGGCACGCGGAGTCGCCTTGGCGGGCCTGCTGGTGGGGATCTGGCTCGGCCAGCAGCCGGCGCTGCTCGAAGGCAAGCCGGCCTGGCCGGGGATCGTCCTGCTGCTCGTCGCCACCGCGCTCGGCAGCCCCATCTTCGCCGTCCTCGGCGGCCTCGCCGTGCTGCTCTTCATGCACGACGGGGTGCCGATCTCGGCCGGACCGGCCGAGATCTACCAGCTCGCCGTCTCGCAGTTCCTCGCCGCCGTGCCGCTGTTCACCCTCGCCGGTTTTCTGCTCGCCGAGGGCAAGTCGTCGCTGCGGCTGCTGGCCGTCTTCCGCGCCCTCTTCGGCGCCATCTCCGGCGGCACGGCGGTCGTCTGCGCTCTGGTCTGCGCCTTTTTCACCATCTTCACCGGTGGCTCGGGGGTGACCATTCTCGCCCTCGGTGGCCTCATGCTGCCGGCGCTGCTCGCCGAGGGCTACCCGGAGCGCTTCTCGCTCGGGCTGCTCACCGCCTCCGGCTCGCTGGGGCTGTTGTGGGCGCCGGCGCTGCCGCTCATCCTCTACGGCATCGTCGCCAACGTGCCCATCGAGCAGCTCTTCCTCGGCGGCCTGCTGCCCGGCCTGCTGATGGTCGGCCTCAATGCCGCCTGGGGCGTGCGGCAGGGCATGCGCAGCGGCGTCTCGCGGCACGCGTTTCGCCCCGGAGCGCTGGGGCGCGCAGTGTGGGAGGCCAAGTGGGAGCTGCTGCTGCCGGTGCTCGTCCTCGGCGCCTTCCTCGGCGGCTTCGCCACCCTGGTGGAGACCTCGGCCGTCGCCGCCCTCTACGTGATGATCGTCAAGACGCTCATCCACCGCGACATCGCCATCGGCCGCCCTCTCTTCCGCGCCTTCCGCGACTGCGTCGCCCTGGTCGGCGGTGTGATGGTGATCGTCTGCGCCGCCAAGGGCTTCAGCAGCTACTTGACCGACGCCGAGCTACCGGCGCGCGGGCTCACCTGGGTGCAGGCCAACATCCACTCGCCCTGGCTGCTGCTGCTCGGCCTCAACCTGCTGCTGCTCCTCGTCGGCTCGGTGATGGAGGTGTTCGCCGCCATCATCGTGCTGGTGCCGCTGCTGAAGGACTTCCCGGCCGCCTACCACATCAATCCGGTGCACCTGGGGATCATGTTCGTCGCCAACCTCGAGCTCGGTTACCTGACGCCGCCGGCGGGCCTCAACCTCTTCCTCGCCTCCTCGCGCTTCCAGCGGCCGCTGCTCGAGGTCTACCGCGCGGCGCTCCCCTACCTGGTGCTCAACGGCATCGGCGTGCTGCTCATCACCTACGTGCCGTTTCTCACCACTTGGCTCCTTCCGGCGGCGGCGCAGTAGCGGCGGACCTGGCGCTGCGGCCGGGCAGTCCGCAGCCGCCGGGGGCGAGCCGCACGGCGGACGGCGTGCAGTTCGCCCTTGTGGCGCCGGGGGCGACGGCGGTGTGGCTGGTGCTGTGGCCGCAGGGGCGGCGCGGCGAGCGGCACGACCTCGCGCTGAGGACCGCGGGGAATCGCAGCGGCGACGTGTGGCACGTCGAGGTCCTCGGCGTGGCGGCGCCGCTCGAGTGGGGGTGGCGGGTGGAGCGGCCGGCCGCTGCGGCAGGACCACCGCCGGATCCGGGGCGGTTGTTGCTCGATCCGTACGCGCGGGCGATCTCCGGAGCGGAGAGGTGGGGTGTGCCGGCGAAGGAGCGGCGGTGCGTGATGGTGGGGGAGGCGGGGCCGGCGGACCCCGGCGCGGGCTCGAGTCCAGACCTCAGGCGTAGGGGCGGGGCTTGCCCCCGCCCGCAGCGACCACTGCAGGACCAGGTGATCTACGAGCTCTGCGTGCGCGGCTTCACCGCCCACCCGAGCAGCGGCGTCGCCTCTCGCGGGACCTTCCGCGGCCTGCTGGAGAAAGTGCCCTACCTCGTCGAGCTCGGCGTCACCACTGTCGAGCTGCTGCCCGTCACCGAGTGGGACGAGCTGGAGGTCGGGCGCCACGATCCGGCGACCGGGGAGCTGCTGCGCAACCTCTGGGGATACAGCCCGCTCGCCTTCTCGGCGCCGAAGGCGGGGCTCGCGGCGGCGGGCGACGCGGCGGGCGTGCTCGCCGAGCTGCGCGAGCTGGTGGACGCGCTGCATGGCGCCGGCATCGCCGTCGTCCTCGATCTCGTCTTCAACCACACCGGCGAGAAGGAGGGGCGCCCGCACGACCCGGTCTTCTCCTTCGGCGGCATCGCGCCGGCGACCTACTACCTGCTCGACCCCGCGCGCGGCCGCTACCGTGACCTGACCGGCTGCGGCAACACCGTCGCCTGCAACCACGCGGCGGTGAACGATCTCATCGTCGATGCCCTGCGCTGGTGGGCCGCCGAGGTGGGGGCCGACGGCTTCCGCTTCGATCTCGCGGCGGTGCTGGCGCGCGGCGAGGGTGGGGAGCCACTCGCCCGTCCGCCGCTGATCGACCGCATCGCCGGCGATCCGCTGCTCGCCGGTTGCGACCTCATCGCTGAGCCGTGGGACGCGGCGGGTTTCTATCTCGGCGGCGCCTTCGCCCGCCACGGCGGCAGGCCGTGGGCGGAATGGAACGATCGCTTTCGCGACGACGTCCGCCGCTTCGTGCGCGGCGAGCCGGGGCTCACCGGCGCCCTGGCGGCGCGCCTCGCCGGCAGCCGCGACCGCTTCGCCGGCGGGCCGCTCGGCCCCGCGCACGCCATCAACTACGTCGCCTGCCACGACGGCTTCACCCTCGCCGACCTGGTTTGCTGCGACCACAAGCACAACGAGCGCAACGGCGAGGGCAACCGCGACGGCGCCGACTGGAACGCTTCATGGAGCTGCGGCGTCGAGGGGCCGACCGACCACCCGGCGGTGCTGGCGCTGCGCCGGCGGCAGATGCGCAACCTGCTGACGCTGCTCTTTCTCGCCCAGGGGGTGCCGATGCTGCTCGCCGGCGACGAGCGCGGGCGCAGCCAGGAGGGCAACAACAACGCCTGGTGCCACGACGACGAGCTCGGCTGGCTCGACTGGAGCCGCGACGACGCCGGGCTGCGTCGCTTCACTCGCGGCCTCATCGCCTTCCGGCGTGCTCACCCGGCGCTGCGGCGGGAGACCTTCCTCGGCGGCGAGGGGACCACCGGTTCGGGCCGACCCGACGTCAGCTGGCATAGCGCGCGGGTCGGGCATCCCGACTGGGGCCCCGGCGCGCGCCTGCTCGCCATGCACCTCGCCGGCGAGCACGCCCCGTCGCCCGACGACGATCTCTACCTCGCCGCCAACGCCGCCACCGAGGAGGTGACGTGCGAGCTGCCGGCGCCGCCCGCCGGCAGGCGTTGGCTGCGGGTCGTCGCCACCTGGGAGCCGGCGCCGAACGACCTGCTGCTGCCGGGGGAGGAGGAGCTGGTGGCGGGGGAGCGGGTGGCGCTGCCGGGGCACTCGTGCGTGGTGCTGCGGAGCGGGTGACGGCGGTCGGGGCTGTTGCGGCGGGCCTGCCGCCGACCTTGCGGTCGCTTCAGTCGACCCAGGCCGCCGTCGCCTCGCCGCCCCCGGCGCTGGCGCTGGCGGCGAAGAGCAGCACGTCGGGAGCGTCGGGGAGAGTCACCTCGGTGGCGTCGCCGAGCGCCACCTCGGCCGCGAACAGGCAGAGCGGGGTGTAGGGGACGTCGCGGCCGGCGCGATCGTGGCAGTGATCGACCACCCAGGCCACCTCGCCCCGGCGCGCGTAGCCGGGGCGTACGCGCCAGAGCGCGAGGCGAGCGAACCCGAAGCGCGCCACACGGTCCTCCTGAGCCAGCGGCGCGAGAGCTGCCGGTGCCACCAGCTCGACCTCGGCGCCGCCAACGCGCAGCGGCAGGCGGCGCTCGACGTCGCTGGCGGCGAGCAGCAGCAGCAGGCGCTCCCAGCGCCCCGCCGGCAGGCGCAGGAGCTGGCCGGCGCAGCCGCAGGCCTGGGCGTTGCGACCGCCGCCGATGCCCAGCCGCAAGTGGATCCCGTCGACCTCGTGCGTCAGCGGCCAGAGCTCGGCCGGAATGGCGAGCCGGCGCCTGCCCAGCCCGCCGCTGCTCGGCTCGCCATTGGCGGTCACCACCGCGCGATCGAGCGGCAGCTCGAGCGCGGCGCTGCGCGGCGCGGGCAGCGGGCGGGCCGGCGGTGCCAGCCGCAGGCCGAGGGTGAGCGGCCGGAAGGGCGGGCGCGACACCTCGACGGTGTCGCCGTCCACGCGCGCGGCGGCGAGGTCAGACGCCTCTCCCGAAGCCAGCGCGTCCTCGCAGCCATCGAGCTGTCGGCAGCCGGCGACGTCGCCGGCAACGGTGATGCGCGCGCGCGCACCGCTGCCGGTGGGATCGAGCAGCCGCACCACCCACTCGCCCCCCTCCTCGTGCTCCTTGAGGGCCGCCAGCTCGCCGCCGTCGACAGTGAGAAAGCTCCATTGCCGTCCCAGCGGACCCGCCGACGGCGCGACGACGAAGGTGAGCGGCGGATTGCGGAAGCGGGCGGCGAGGGCCGGCACGTTCGCCACCCGCCAGTCGCCGTGGTGGCCGGCGAGAGCGAGCTCCCAGCGATGGTCGCCGAGGTCCTGGAAGGCCTGGTGGGGGAAGCGCCGCCCGGTGGCTGGCGTGCGCACCAGCGTGCGGCGGAGCACGTGTTTGGCGGGATGGTCCCAGCCGCCGGCGCGGTCGGTGAGCAGGGCCACGCCCCAGGCGTCGCCCTCCTCGGTGAGGCTCGCCCAGGCCTGCGCCGGCACCTCGTAGAGGCTGGGCGTGTTGCGGCCGCGGCCGACACCGGCGACGCCGGCGTCGTAGACCGCCTCGCTCGCTCCCGCCGCGCTGTGCAGCGAGGCCTTCAGCAGACGGCCGCGGTGGCGCCAGCGGCAGGCGATGGAGATCTCGACCAGCGGGGTCGACTCGGCCGCCGTGCCGACGGCTGCCGCCGGCAGCCGGTAGCGCTCGACGAAGGTGGAGCGGCCGAGACGTCGCCGCACCTCGATCGCCACCGCCGCCGGTCCCGAGGGGAGCGCGCGCACGGTGGCCGGACCACCCACCCGGGCCAGCGGGCCGCGCTCGAGGTCCTCGTGGCGCACCTCCCAGGCGGGGAAGCGCGCGGAGCGGTCGGCGAACAGCTCGAGGCGCAGGGGGCCGGCCAGCAGCTCGCGGCCGAGGGCGCGGTCGAAGAGGCTCGACAGGTTGCCCTCGGTGTCGAGCAGCAGGCGGTAGCGGCCGCTCTCCAGGCCGCGGGGCAACGGGCGCAGCTCGGGGTCGGCGACCACCTCGCTCGGCGCCTGCAGCACGTCGAAGACGGCGAAGCCCAGCGGCGGCAGGTCGGCGACGAATCGCAGCAGCGCGGTGCCGTCTCCGGTCTCGCGGCCGGGCCCGTCGATCTGTGCCGGCAGCAGCGCGCCGTCGGGACCCACCACGGTCACCGGTGCTCCCGCGCCGGCGGCGCCGAGCCAGGGCACGCGCGCGCTCACCAGCTCGCGGCGAGCGTGCGGCAGCGGGTTGAACACCAGCAGTGCCACGCCCTCGGCGCGGGTGTCGAGGGCGCGCGCCACCGCTCCGGCGGCGCCACGCAACGTGGCGGCGAAAGTGCTCGCGGCGATCGCCTCGTCCTGCCACGAGATGGCATAGGCGGCCGGAATGCTGGTGCCGGTGAGGTCGTCGTGGAACTGGTGCCAGAGGAAGCGCCGCCAGGCCTCGCGCAGGCGCTCGGCGGGATAGCGGACGCCGCCCAGCCAGGCGGCGGCGGCGGCGGCGCGCTCGGCCGCCGCGGCCAGCCGCTCGTTGTTCGCGTTCCAGCGCTTCATCGCCGTCTGCGAGGTGTAGCAACCGGTGCCGTGGACGCTGAGCAGCAGCTCGCCGCGGTAGACCGGCAGGCGTTCCGCCGGCAGCTCGGCGGCGAGGCGGCGGAAGGTCTCGTCGCTGCCGCCGGCGACGGTGCGAACCTCTCCGGCAGCGGCGACCGCGCGCTCGAGCGTCTCCAGCGATCGCGGCGGCGGCGCGCCGCCGCGATCGCCGATGCCGAAGAAGCGCACCGCAACACCACAGCCGAGGAGTCGCTGGTACCGCCGCAGCTGCTCCTGCACCTCGGGATCGTCAGCGGGCGGGATGACGAGCGGCTCGCCGTAGCCGCCGGGATCGAGCGCCGCGAGCAGCCGCGAGCCGTCGAGCCCCTCCCACCAGCCGAGCGGAAAGGGGATGCCGAAGGCCGAGCGCATGTCGCCGAAGCGGCGCAGCTTCGAGGTGGTGAAGGCGAGCAGGCCGCAGTGCGCGGCGACGACCGGCACCTGGGCGCCGAAGCCGAAGCAGTCGGGGAGGAAGAGGTCGCGCGGATCGCGTCCCAGTTGCTGGCGGAACCAGCGACGCCCCTGCAGCACCTGCCGCACCAGCGACTCCACCGACGGCAGGTTGGCGTCCATGGCGTCCCAAGTGGCGCCAGTGACCTGCCAGCGCCCGGCCTCGATCCAGCGCCGCACCTCGGCCCACTCGGCGGGGTGATGCTCGGCGAGTAGCCGGTAGCGGAAGGCGCCGTCGAAGTTGACGCGATAGGACGGGTACTGTTCGAAGGCGGCGGCATTGGCGCGCACGGTGGCGGGGAGCAGCCTGGCGGCGGTCTCGCGCACGGTCCATCGCCACTGCGTGTCGAGGTGGGAGATGGGAAGCAGGTGGATGGTGCCGGCGAGCGGCTCGCGCGTTGGGGGGGCCGCCGCGCTCGACGGCGTCACAGGTTCGGCCGGCGGCGGAGGCGCCGACGCCGACTCCGCGGGGGCCGCCGGGCGCCAGATCCAGGTCGACCACCAGTGGCGGAGGCCGCGCGCCCAGTCGCTCGGGCCCTGCTGCACGTCTAGCGCTCTTCCTTGAGCCGGCGCAGCTGACGGCGCTCGCGCTTGTCCGGCGCCTTGCTCGGCTTCCGGATTCCCGCCTCGCGCAGCATTCGCTTGATGGCGAGCTCCTCAGGCGAGGGGAGCGGCGTGCGGTCCTCGTAGAGCTGGCGCGCCTGCGCCTTGGGCAGATGGCGGTCGGCCAGCGCCTGCACCACCACCACCTGCTTGTGGCCGACGCGCGAGATGCGCAGCTCGTCGCCTGGGCGCAGCAGCCGGTTCGGCTTGCCGGCCTGCCCGTTCACCTCCACCTTGCCGCCCTTGCACGCTGCCGTCGCCTGGCTGCGCGTCTTGAAGAGACAGGCGATGTCGAGCCAGACGTCGAGACGGACGGCGGTGAGTGCAGAGCTCGCCGAGGATTGGGAATCGTGCGGGGCCACCGACCGATGCTAACAAGGTGGCGCAACGGAACACCGGGAGGCACACGACCGCTGGCAGCGACCCTTCGCGCGGTCTCGAGCTGCCGCCGCCCGCGCGTGCCATCCTCGAGGGGCACCGGCAGAGCCCAATGGGGCGGCGCGGGGGGCAAGGTCGAGCCCTCAGGCGCCAAGTGTGCCGGACAGCCAGGGCGTCGCTCCGCTCGCTAGAATCGCAGCTGGTCCCCCGTGCCTACGCGCCCGCCTGTATGCCGCTTCGCAGGGTTCGAGTACCGGCCCGGTGAGGCCCGTCTGCTCGCCGGCGACCGCGAGGTGGAGCTGCAGCCGAAGGTGCACGAGGCGCTCGAGCTCTTCCTGAGCCGGCCTGGGGAGCTGGTCGGGAAGGAGGAGCTCCTCGGCGCCCTGTGGCCCAACACTTACGTCGGCGAAGAGGTGCTGACGCAGGTCATCCACAAGCTCCGCCACGCGCTCGATGACGACGCCCGGGCGCCGCGGATCCTGCAGACGGTGCTGCGGCGCGGCTACCGGTTCCTGCCGGAGATCGTGGTGGTCGATGGGGCCCCTAGCGCCGAGATCAGCGCGGCGCCTGTGCCTGTCGCTGTCCCGGCCGCACCAGCGCCGCCGCCAGTACACGCAGTGACTGCGCTCTCTCCCGCTCCGCCCGCCGCCACCGTCGACGCACCGCCCGCGCCGCCTCCGGCCGCGCCTCCAGTCGCGCCAGTCACGATCTCAGCCGCACCGACCGCCGCCGCTCCCCGCCGCCGCCTCGTCTCCGGCCTCGCCCTCGGTGCCCTCGCCCTGGCCGCCCTCGCTGCCGCCCTCCTTCTCCTCTACCCGCCGCGCCCGCATTCCCTCGTCCCCGGCAAGCTCACCCGCGTCCGCCTCACCGCCACTCCCGAGCGCGAGCAGGAAGCCGTCTTCTCGCCCGAAGGGCGCACTTACGCCTACGCCGCTTACGACGCCCGCAGCGGCACCTACGACCTCTACACCGCGGCCCTCGCCGGCTCCGCTCCAGTGCGTCTGACGAGCGGCCCCGACGACGACACTTATCCGCAGTTCTCGCCGGACGGCACGAGCATTTCTTTCAACCGGCGGCGTCCCGGCGAGCGGACGGCCATCTGGAGCGTCGCCTCGCTGGGCGGCAACGCGCGGCTGCTGGTGGCGGACGCGGCGTGGGCGACTTGGTCGCCGGACGGGCGCGAGATCGCGTTCGTGCGGCACAAGGAGGAGGGGGGCATCGTCAGCCTGCGGCGCCGCGACCTCGAGAGCGGCGCCGAGCGGGAGGTCGCGCGCGTCCGCGGTCCGATCTCGAGCCTGCGCTGGGCGGCGCGCGGCGACCAACTCGCCTTCACCGACGAGCGGGTGCTGTGGGTGGTGCCGGCGGGCGGTGGCCACCCGCGGCAGGTCGGGCCGCAGGCGGAGTACGTGCGCTCGCTCGCCTGGGAGCCCTCGGGCGAGGCCCTCATCTGCGACGCGAGCTGGGGCGGCGGCGGCACGAACGACCTCTGGCGCGTGCGGCTCGCGGGCGGCGCGCCCGAACCGCTGATGGCGGGGCGCGGGGGCACGTACCACCCGGACGTCTCGCCTCGCGGCGACTCGCTGCTCTACGTCGACGAGCACAAGGTCCGCCAGCTCTGGGTGGTGCGCGCGGACGGCGGCGAGCCGCGTCCGCTGCACGCGCCGACGACGGTCGAGTGCGTGGCCTGGTCGCCCGACCACTCGCGGGTGGCGTTCGACGACTGGGAGCCGCGGCCGGGCGAGGGGTCGCTCGCCCTCTTCGAGATGGGCGGCGACGAGCGGCAGCTCGGGTGGGGGATCTGTCCGACGTTCTCGCCGGACGGGCGCGCGCTCGCCTTCCTGGGCGGGGTCGACCGCGGCCTGTGGACGCTCGACCTCGCCTCGGGGCAGCGGCGGCGGGCGCTCGCGGACGCCGGCACGGCCGGCTTCGTGGAGGCGAACCACCGCCGGCGCGCGGCCTGGTCGCCGGACGCCGCACGGCTCGCCTACCCGACGCGTGGGCGCGACGTCGACGGGCTCGCCGTCGTGGAGCGGGCGACGGGGCGCGAGCGGCTGCTCCTGCCGGGCGACTTCAGCGGCGCCGCGTGGTCGCCGGACGGACGCTGGATCGCTGCGCCGGGCGTGGCGCACGAGGGGTCGGGCGTCTACGTCGTCGCGGCGGAGGGCGGGCGCGGGCGGCGGCTGTCTGCCGCGCGTCCGTACAACTCGGCGCCGATCTGGGCGGCCGACAGCGGCTCGGTCTACGTGCTCGTCGACGAGACGCGGCGGCCGCGGCTGCGGCGGATCGGCCTCGCCGGGGCCGAGCTCGGGGAGATCGAGCTCGCGCGGCCCGACGACCCGAGCTTCTGGGGCATCTTCGACGTCACCGGCGACCCGGAGCGCGGCTGGCTCTACCTGCTCGAGCGGTACGAGGGGGACATCTTCCTGCTCGGGCCGCCATCGATCAGCCGGCGATAAGGCTCCGTTAAGGGGGCGATCAGGCGGCGCCGGCCGGCGGCCGGCATCCTGCGCGGCATGCCGCCGCCGCG
>DASYUP010000685.1:0-3246 GCA_036001185.1 Thermoanaerobaculia bacterium | reverse complement strand
GCGCATCACCCTGCACCGCAGCGACCTCGACGGCGCCCCGCGCGCCGGCGAGGCGAGCTGGCGCCTGCTGCGCCTGCGCCAGCCCGAGCGCGCGTTGCTGCCGGCCGACCAGCCGCTTCCCGCCGACCCCCGGCAGCAGGGTGCCTTCCGCACGCCCGGCGACCAGCTGCGGCCGCGTTGGGAGACCGACTACAACCCCGACGCCATCCTCCACCAGTGGCAGGACGGCGAAGAGGTGGGGCACGGGCCGTTGCGCCACGGCGACAAGGGGATCGCCGAGCTCACCCTGCCCAGCCTGCCTGCCGGTGCCTACCGGCTGCGCTACGCGACCAAGGACCCCTTCGGCGCCACCTTCGAGACCAGCCGCGAGCTGCTGGTGGTCGAGGCCGGCGAGACGCCGCTGGCGCTGCCCGCGCTGTTGCGGGTGGAACGCCCCTCGGTGCCGCTGGGTGGCGTCGCCCGCGTGCTGGTGCACTCGGGCCTGCCGGTCCAGCAGCTGGTGCTGGAGATCCAGCGCCGCGGCCGCCCGGTCGAGCGGCGGGTGCTGGAGTCGAGCAATGGCACCCAGGTGCTGGCGATCCCCATCGGCGAGCACGAGCACGGCGGCTTCGGCCTCACTCTCACCGCCGAGCGCGACCACCAGGTGATGGAGCAGCGCGAGCAGGTGCTGGTGCCATGGGACGAGAAGAAGCTGAAGGTCGAGTTCGCCACCTTCCGTGACCGCATGCGGCCGCGGAGCCGCGAGACCTGGCGCGTGACGGTGCACGGCGCCGACCAGAAGGCGCTCGCGGCCGGCGCCGCCGAGCTGCTCGCCTACATGTACGACCGCAGCCTCGACCTCTTCGCGCCGCACAATCCCCCCGACCCGCTGGCTGTCTACCCGGGACCGCCGGCCGGCCAGGCGTTGCGCAGCAGCCTCGGCGGCAGCAGCGAGGTGTGGCGCGACGTCTCGCAACCCGAGCTGCCGGACGCCCCGAGCTTGACCGCCGACGAGCTGCGCTTCCTCTCCGGCTATGGCATCGGCGGACCGGGCGGGCGGATGCGGGGCTTCGCCGTCGACGGGGAGATGATGGCGGCCAAGGCCGCGCCGATGTCGGTGGCCGAGGTGGCGGAGGCGCCGCCGCCGCCGGCGCCCGCTCTGCAGGCGCACGACGACATGATCACCAAGAGCGGCCGCTTCGAGACCGACAAGAAGGAGGGCGGCGTCGAGGCGCCCACCGCCAACGTCGAGCTGCGCAGCGAGTTCGCCGAGACCGCCTTCTGGTACCCCCACCTGCTCACCGGCGCCGACGGCAGCGCCACCTTCGAGTTCACCGTTCCCGACTCGGTAACCGAGTGGAACCTCTGGGTGCACGCCATCACCGAGGACCTGCGCGCCGGCTCCACGAAGCAGCAGGTGCGCACGGTCAAGGAGCTGATGGTGCGCCCCTACCTGCCGCGCTTCCTGCGCGAGGGCGACCAGGCGACGCTGCAGGTGGTGGTCAACGACGCCGGCGACAAGCCCTTCGCCGGCACCCTGCGCTTCGAGATCCTCGATCCGGCGAGCGGCAAGAGCCTCGCCGACGCCTTCGGCCTGCCGGCGGCGCGGACGACGGCCCACTTCAGCGTCAAGCCCGGCGGCGGCGCCACCCTCGCCTTCCCCGTCAAGGCGCCCGCCCGCGTCGGCATCGTCTCCTTCCGCGTCACCGCCCAGGCAGGAGACTGGAGCGACGGCGAGCTGCGGCCGCTGCCGGTGCTGCCCGGCCGCATGCACCTCGCGCAGTCGCGCTTCGCCACCCTGCGCGACAAGGACCGCCGCGTCCTGCGCTTCGACGACATGGCGCGGAACGACGACGCCACCCTGCTGCACGACCAGCTGGTGGTCACCGTCGACGGCCAGCTCTTCAACACCGTGCTGGCCGCTCTCCCCTACCTCGTGCAGTACCCCTATGAGTGCACCGAGCAGACGCTCAACCGCTTCCTCTCCACCGCCATCGTCAGCAAGGTGTTCGCCGACCACCCGGCGCTGGCCAAGCTCGGGCAGCAGCTGGCGGCGCAGCGCGACACTCCGCTCGCCCCCTGGGCGCTCGACGACCCCAACCGGCGGATGACGCTCGAGGAGACCCCGTGGCTGGTGGCGGCGCGCGGCGGCGACGCCGGCGAGATGCCGCTGATCAAGGTGCTCGACCCCAAGGTGGCGGCGGCGCAGCGCGACGGCGCGATGGCCAAGCTGCAGAAGGCGCAGACCTCCAGCGGCGGCTTCCCTTGGTGGGACGGCGGCCCGCCCTCGCCCTACATGACCCTCTACCTGCTGGCCGGCCTGTCGCGCGCCCGCGATGCCGGCATCGCCGTGCCGCGCGACATGGTGCTGCGCGCCTGGCAGTACACGCACCGGCACTACCTCGACGAGATCGTCACCAACATGCAGAAGGACGACTGCTGCTGGGAAACGGTGACGCTGCTGGGCTTCGTGCTGTCGAGCTACGAGAAGGGATCGCCGGGCGAGGACTGGACCGGCGGCGTCTTCACCGCCGCCGAGCGCAAGCGCATGCTCGACTTCTCCTTCAAGCACTGGAAACAGCACTCGCCCCTGCTCAAGTCGATGCTCGCCCTGTCGCTGCACCGCGAGAAGCGCGCCGCCGACGCCAAGCTGGTCTTCGACAGCATCATGGACTCGGCGAAGACCACTACCGACGAGGGCACCTTCTGGGCTCCCGAGGACCGCGGCTGGCTCTGGTACAACGACACCATCGAGACCCACGCCTTCGCCCTGCGCGCCCTCTCCGAGCTGGCGCCGAGCGACGCCCGCCGGCACGGCCTCGTGCAGTGGCTGCTGCTCAACAAGAAGCTCAACCACTGGGAGTCGACGCGCGGCACCGCCGAGGTGATCTACGCCCTGGTGGGCTACATGGAGAAGGAAGGCGAGCTGGGCATCGAGGAGGACGCGCGGGTCACCGTCGACGGCTACCACCGGCTCTTCCGCTTCCTCCCCGACCGTCTGGAACCCGTGGTCGAGGGCGACACGCCGCCGCCGGCCGGCGAGCGCACGGCGCCCGGGCCGGCGGCCGCGGCGCGGGCGAATCAGCTGCTGATCCCCGGCTCCGCCGTGGATCCACGGACGATGGCCGAGGTGGTGATCGAGAAGGAGACGAAGGGCTTCCTCTTCGCCTCCGCCACCTGGCAGTTCTCGACCGAGAAGCTGCCGGCGGAGGCGCGCGGCGACCTCTTCAGCGTCACCCGCGCCTACTTCCGCCGCCTCCAGGAGGG
>DASYUP010000684.1:0-6198 GCA_036001185.1 Thermoanaerobaculia bacterium | reverse complement strand
GGTCGGCTGCTGCTCGAGCTGGCCGTGGGTGGCGACGCGCCGTTGCGCGCCGCCGCCGCCGCCGTCAGCCATCCCACCCTGCAGAGGAGGCTCCAGATGCTGCGTCATCCCGCTCGCCCGTTCCGCCCCGCCTGGGCCTGGTCGCTCGTCCTCCTCGGCCTCGGCGTCCTCGCCCCGGTGCGCCTCACCGCGCGCGAGGCGGGCAGCCCCTTGCAGGCGCCGGCACCCGCGCAGGCGGGGGTTGCGGCCCCGCGGCCGGCTCCGGCGCCGAGCGCCGATCCCCAACCGCAACCCGCGCCGCGGCCGCGTCGCGAGGGCGAGCCGAAGCCACTCCAGCGGCACCACGGCTCGGCTTTCATCTACCTCCGCAGCGCCGACGAGACGACGATGGACGGCGACGTCGACGACATCCCGTACCGCCGGTACCAGCAGAACCGCGAGCCGATGATCTGGTTGCGCCGGCAGGACCAGGAGTGGGTCATCCGCGACCGCGAGCTGCTGGCGCGGGTCGATGCGCTGTGGGAGCCCATGCGGCGGCTCGGCGCCCAGCAGGCCGAGCTGGGCAAGCGGCAGGCGGAGCTGGGCGCGCAGCAGGCCGGGCTGGGTTCGCACCAGGCCGACCTCGGGTCGCAGCAGGCGGAGCTCGGCAGCAAGCAAGCGTCGCTCAGCACCCTCATGGCGAGCTGTCGGCCACCGCGGCGAGCCTCGGCGCCCGCGAGTACGGCGCCGACGAGGTCGAGCGCGCGTCGCTAGCGGCGCAGCGGCGGGAGCCCCAGCGCCAGCAGGAGGAGCTGGGCGGCAAGATCCGGGAGCTGTCGCAGCAGCAGGAGGAGCTGGGTCGCAGCATGGGTGAGCTCGGCCAGCAGCAGGGTGTGCTGGGGGACCAGCAGGGAGGCCTCGGCAGCCAGCAGGGTGCCCTGGGCGACCAGCAGCGACGCGCCTCCGAGGAGGCCGAGCGCCAGCTCTGGGAGCTGCTCGACGAGGCGATCCGCAACGGCCAGGCGACGCCGGTTCACTGACGATCGACTGCCGCCGGGGGCCGCCGCCGGCCGGCCCTGGGGACGGACGGCGGGCGCGGCTCCCGGCGCCCGCGGCGCAGGATCCAACAATCACTGCTTTTTCAGTGAGTTACGGCTCGCAGGTAAGGGCCTGGCTTACGCTCCGTTGACGCCCCGCTTCGTGGTACGTGCCTTGCTTATTCCACCCTCGCGCCGCGGGACTCGGGCGCTCCTGCTTCGGGCGCCCGCCCATGTACACGTTCTCTGAAACTCCGCCGCGGCGCCCAGGAGGTACGCCATGAAACGCACCACCTTCGCGTTTCTTCTCAGCTTCGCGGTCCTTGCCGGTCCTGCCGCCGCCGGGCACGGCGGCGGACACCGCGGTGAGGCCCGCGCCGTCCAACGCCAGGCCTCCGTCGCCCAGCGCCACGCCGAGCGTGCCCAGCAGCGCGGTCAACGCGGCGAGCGAGCGGCGCAGCGTCGGTCCTTCGCCGTCAAGCGCCAGCGTCCGCAGATGCCGGCGCAGCGCGTCCTCGAGCGCGCCCAGCGGCGTGCCGAGCAGCACCAGCAGCTGACGCTGCGGCAACAGCAACGACAGGCGTTAGCCTTCGAGCGACAGGCGGTGCGCGAGCAGCGCCGCGCGTTCGCCTTCGAGCAACAGCAGCGGCGCGCGCTGCGCCGGCAGAGCTTCATGACCAACCGCCCGGCGTTCCGGCGTCCCTTCCTCGTCGGCCGTGACCGCGCCTTCGCCCCCGGCCCACGCCGTTTCCGCGGCCTCGACTTCAACGGCGACGGCATGGTGACCCGCGACGAGTGGCGGGGCAACAATCGCTCCTTCGCCAACCACGACTGGAATGGTGACGGCGTGCTCTCTGGCAACGAGGTCATCGCCGGCGGCGCGCGCCCCGTACGGGTGCCGTTCTTCGAGCGCTTCCTGCCGCTGCCCCGACGGCTGGTGGCGCCGGTGCCACTGGGCGTCCTCGTGCCAGCGCCGTCGCTGGTGACCTTCGAGCCACTGCCGGCGCTGGACGTGGCGTTCCCAGTCCGGCTCGACGAGCCGCGCCTGCAGCAGGTGGTGCGCGTCCAGGGGTTCGCCCCGGTCGAGGCGATGGTGGCGCAGTTCCCCGTCACGCCGATCGACCAGGTACTGATCGCGGACCGCTTCGTCGCCCTCGACGTCAACCGCGACCGCTTCGTCGCCGTCGACGAGTGGAGCGGTCCGCGGCCGCTCTTCCGCACTCTCGACGTCAACCGCGACCGCTTGCTGGCCCCCACCGAGCTGGTGGTGACCAACCCGGCGATCCGGCGCGTCGAGCTGGTCGACCGCGACCGCTTCGTCGCCTTCGACCTGCTGGACCAGGACAACGACGGCGTGATCGCGCCGTGGGAGTGGACGGGCGACATGGACGTCTTCTTCCTGCTCGACGTCGACAACGACGGCGTCGTCGAGCAGCCCGAATACCTGGGCCTGGTGCGGGTGCGGCCGGTGCCGGTGCGCTTCATCGCCGGCGGCGCGCTCGACCTCGATCACAACGGCTTCATCAGCCGCGCCGAGTGGGTGGGCGACCCCTTCCGCTTCGCCGCCCTCGACCTCAACCACGACGGCCGCGTCAAGCCCATCGAAGGGGTGATCGGCACGTTGCTGGCGCAGGTCTGACGTGGGTTTCTCGCGGCGCCCCTTGACGGGGCGCCGCTTCGCCTCGTATAGTTGGCACATGCAACGAAGTCGCACCAGCCGGGCAGCACTGGCGGTTGTCACCGCCGACGAGCCTGCCGACTTGGCCGCCGGCGCCGATCCGGCGCTCGACGCCGACGCCTTGGCCCTTCACCGGGTGGTGGCGGACGTCGTGCGCATGTTCCAGTTCCGCGACCGCGACCGCATCTGCTGCCACGACATCTCGGTGACCCAGTGCTACGCCCTCGAGGCGCTGGTGGTGCGCGGCGAGCTCACCCTCAATCAGCTGGCGGCCGAGCTCTATCTCGACAAGAGCACGGCCAGCCGGGTGGTGGATGCGCTGGTCGGCAAGGGCTTCGCGCAGCGGCGGCCGCACCCCGAGGACGGGCGAGCGGTGCAGCTGACGGTGACCGCTGCCGGCCGGCGTCTCTACAGGAAGATCGACGCCGAGCTGCTGGCGGAGGTGCGGGGAGTGGCGGCGAGCTTCCCACCGGCGGTGCGGCAGGCGATGACCGAGATGCTGCATCGGCTGCTGCGCGTGGCCGGTCCGCGGCTGACCGGCGCCGCCGCCTGCTGCGCGCCGGATTGATCGGTGCCCACGAGCGCCTCCGGGCGCTCTCGACTTGGCCTTGATAGTTGTCAGCAACAACCAGAAGGAGCGAAAGCGATGGACAGCAAGCAGGAAGCTACGAACACGGCAGTCGGCGTCGAAGTGGGGACGGGATGTTGCAATCCACTGGCGGTGGGCGCCGCCGGCGATTCCGCGGCCGTACGAGAGGCGGTGCGCCGGCGCTATGCCGCCGCCGCCCGCGAGGTCGAGACCGGCCAGCCAGGGTGCGCCTGTGGCTGCGCCGATCCCGTCACCGCCGACCTCTACGCTCAGGGTGAGACGGCGGGGCTGCCGGCGACCGCCGTGCAGGCCTCGCTCGGCTGCGGCAACCCGGTGGCGCTCGCCGAGCTGCGAGCGGGCGAGGTGGTGCTCGACCTCGGCTCGGGCGCCGGCCTCGACGTGCTGCTGTCGGCCCGCCGCGTCGGGCCGGGCGGCAAGGCCTATGGGCTCGACATGACCGACGAGATGCTGGCCCTGGCACGCAAGAACCAGCAGGCGACCGGGGTCACCAACGTCGAGTTCCTCAAGGGTCACCTCGAGGAGGTGCCACTGCCCGATGGCAGCGTCGACGTGGTGCTCTCCAACTGCGTGGTCAACCTGTCGACCGACAAAGACCGCGTCTTCGGCGAGGCCTTCCGCGTGCTCCGCCCTGGCGGCCGGCTCGCCATCGCCGACATCGTCGTGGAAGGCGAGGTGCCGGCGACCCTGCGGCGGGCCATCGAGCTGTGGAGCGGCTGCCTGGCGGGAGCGCTGGAGGTGGAGGAATGCCGTCAGAAGCTCGGCGCCGCCGGCTTCACTGACGTCGAGATCGAGATCACGCGGGTGTACGGCCCGGAGGCGCTGGGGGAGGAGGGACAGCGGCTGCTCGCCGGTCTGGGGATCGATCCGGCCGCCGTGCCGGGGCGGTTCGCGGCGGCGTTCGTGCGCGGGCGGAAGCCGGCGAGCGGCGGGGCAGCAGTGGCGTGAAGCTCGCGAGGCCCCTGCCCTTGGAGGCCGATCTCGCGTAGCCTCTGGGCGTGGCAGCCGATACACCAGCCAGCTTCCTGCTCTACGGCGCTTACGGCTATACCGGCGAGCTGATCGCCCGTGAGGCGGCGGCGCGCGGGCTGCGACCCCTGCTCGCGGGCCGCGACCCTGGCAGGCTGGGTGCGCTGGGGGAGGCGACGGGTCTCCCCTGGCGCGCCTTCGACCTCGCCGACGGTGCGGCGCTGCGCGAGACCCTCGCCGGCGCGCCGGCGGTGCTCCATTGCGCCGGGCCCTTCGTGCACACCTACCGGCCGATGGTGGAGGCCTGCCTGGAGCGGCGGGTCCACTACCTCGACATCACCGGCGAGGCGGCGGTGTTCACCGCCCTTGCCGATCTCGGGCCCCGCGCCGCGGCGGCCGGCGTGACCCTGCTGCCCGGTGCCGGCTTCGACGTGGCGCCGTCCGACTGCCTGGCCGCGCACCTGAAGCGAAGGCTGCCGGGCGCCACGCAGCTCACCCTTGCCTTCCGTCCCGACGCCGCACCCTCGCGCGGCACCGCCGCGACGATGGCCGAGCACGCGCACGAGGGCGGGCTGGTGCGCCGCGACGGCATGCTGGTCCGCGTGCCGGTGGCCTGGCGCACGCGGCAGGTCGACTTCGGCGATGGGCCCCAACCGGCCGTGACCATCCCCTGGGGGGACGTCGTGACCGCCTGGTATACCACCGGCATCCCCAACATCGAGGTCTACGCGGCGATGCCCGAGCGCGTCATCCGCCGGTTGCGGCGCAGCCGGCCGCTGGTGCGCCTCCTCGGGCTCGCGCCGCTGCGCCGCCTGGCGGCGTCACGGGCGCGGCGCCGGCCGCCGGGCCCCTCCGCCGAGAAGCTGGAACGCGGCGAGACCCGGCTCTGGGGTGAGGTGCGCGACGCTGCCAGCGGCGAGGTGGCGGCGGCCCGCCAGCGGGGGCCGCAGGCCTACCGCTGGACGGTGCTGACCGCCCTCGCCGCCGTCCAGCGAGTGGCTGCAGGCGAGGTGAAGCCCGGCTTCACCACCCCGGCAGGGGCCTTTGGGGCCGATTTCGTGCTTGGGGTCGGGGTGGAGCGTGAAGATCTGACGCCTTCACCGCGTTGACGTATTGCAAAAGACTGCTACTCTGATTGAACACCACCTGGCGCTCCAGGGAACACGGCCCATGCACCGACGCCGCCTCTCGTACCTGCGCTCGTCGTCTGTCTGTGTGGGGATCTGCTCGCTCCTGTTGGCGTCGGGCGCCCGCGCGGCATCGACCGGCAGCACGGCCCTGCTCACCCCCCAGGGGAGCGGCGCGGGGACCGCCAACGGTGACTGGGTCAGCTCCGGCATCACCAACGGCGTCTACCGCTACTGGGTCGAGGTACCGGCGAGCCTGAGCCGGCTGCGCATCCAGCTCTTCGACGCCGACGTCGGTCTGGGGGGTGCCGGTGAGGCGGCCGCCGGGCGCGATCGCTTTCGCACCACCCCGTCGACCACCACCGCCACCTACACGCTGATCGACCCCGCCGGCACGCAGCGGACGACCCGCTTCATCACCGGCAGCCTCACCGCACCCACCGGCGCGGACAACGCCTGGCTGGATTTCTACAACGCCACTGGCACCACCTTCCTCGACCAGTTCGGCACCGCCGCCTACACCAACAACAACGGCAACACCAACTGGGCCACCAACTGGATCGAGACCGATGCCGGCGGCGGCGGCGCTACCGGGGGCTCCGTCCTCATCACCGGCGGGGTGCTGCGCGTCAGCGATGGTGCAACTGGCGACCAGAGCATCGAGCGCGAGGCGAACCTGTCGTCGCCCGGCATGCAGTCGGCCTTCCTCACCTTCAGCTACACGACGTCCGGCAACCTCGAGGCGTCGGACGGCCTGATCGTGCAGGTGTCGAGCAACGGCGGCGGTGCGTGGACGACGCT
>DASYUP010000683.1:0-2006 GCA_036001185.1 Thermoanaerobaculia bacterium | reverse complement strand
GGACCCGCTCGGCCAGGTCGGCGAGGGCGTGCAGCTCGACGGCATCGCGGTGCCCGCCGGCACCACGCTGCTCAGCCCGGCGACCGTGCGCAGCGGAGAGCAGGCGTCCCTCGTCCACCTCGGCAACGGTAGCGGCCTCGTGCTGGCGCCCCGCAGCCAGGCGCGGCTCGAGCGCGCCGCTGGGGCGCAGGTGCGCGTGGCGGTCCTCGCAGGCAGCGTCGCCTATCGCAACGGCGGCGGGCCGCTGCGCGCCATCGCCCGCGATCAGGTGGCGATGCTCGGTCCCGCCCAGGGCGGACCACCCACGGCGGCACCGCCCATCGGCCAGGGCGCCCGGGTGGACCAGGAGCCGGTCGGCATGTGCCACCCGGAGCTCGACCAGCCGACGCCGGCGTCCATTCTCACCTGCCATCAGCACCCCGGGAGCTGCGAGTGGCAGCTCATCTACGTCCCGCCGGCCGAGGTGAACCTCCACCTCCAGCAGGGGGACGTGATCGCCAAGAACAACGACCTCGGCCTCGACGATCACTGCCGGCGCCACCGCGCCGCTGCCTGGTGGCCGTGGGCCGCGGCCGGTGCGGTCGCCATCATCGCCGGCTTCCAGCTCCACGAGAGCGGGCACGAAGAGCCGGTGACGCCGAGCCGTCGCCCGTAGGTCCGCCGGGCCCGGGTCCGGGAAAGCCGCAAGCCCGGTAAGCTGGTAGCTGCATGGGCTACGAGCTCGGCGGCTTCGTGGTCGCCGCCACCCTGGTGCTGGCCTGCGGGCCGCTCTTCATGCGGCGCGCGGTCGTCCTCTATGGACCGCGGCTCGTCTTCGCCGCCCTCTTGCTGCGGGTCGTCGGCACGCTGGTGCGCGAGGTCGTCGTCTTCGGCCTCTACGAGGGTTTCGGCGACGTCAGCGCCTACTACGAAGACGGGCTGCTCATGGCGCGCCGCCTGTGGGCGTTCGACCTCGAGCCTCTCACGCCCGCGTACTGGTTCGGCGATGCGCACTGGTGGGGCACGCCGTTCATGGAGAAGCTTTCCGGTCTCGCGGTGACGCTCACCGGCCCCAGTCGCCTGGCCGCGGCGCTGCTCTTCTCCATGCTCACCTTCGCCGGCCTCTGTCTCATGCTCGCCGCCTTCGCGCGCGGTAGCGGCGCCGGGGTGGCCCGCCTCTACGCCCCCTGGCTCTGGCTCTGGCCGTCGCTCGTCTACTGGCCGTCGACCATCGGCAAGGAGGCGGTGGCGATCTTCGCCCTCGGCCTCGTCACCTACGGCTTCGTCGGCAGCGGCCGGCAGATTCGCTGGCTCCCCTTCCTCGCCGGCTTCGCGCTCGCCTTCGCCATCCGCCCCCACATGGCGGTGGTGATCGCCGTCGCCGCGCTCGCCTCGCGGTGGCTCGCCTCGTGGCAGCGCTTCGACGCCCGGCGTTTCGTCGAGGCCATGCTGTTCGTCGTGCTGACCGCCGGTGCGCTGGCGGCGATGAGCGCCAGCTTCGACCTCGGCGACCCGGAGGTCGGCGGTGCTCGCGGCTTCATCGCTGCGCGGGCGCAGAAGACTTCCGGCGGCGGCAGCGCCATCGCCCAGGTGCCGCTTGGCGTCCTCGGCATCCCCTTCGCGCTCGCCAACGTCTGGCTGCGGCCGTTCCCCTGGGAGTTCCACAACGCCACCTCGCTGTTCGCCGCCCTCGAGATGGTGCTGCTGTGGGCGGCGATCTGGCGGCACCGCCGCGGGGTTGGGGTGGTGCTGCGCGAGTGGCGGCGCAGCCGGCTGCTCACCTTCGCGCTGCCGTTGCTGCTCGCCTACTCGGTGATGATCGGCCTGTCGTTCGCCAATCTCGGCCTCATCGCCCGCCAGCGCACGCCGGTCTTCCCCTTCCTCTTCATGGTGCTGGCGGTCGCCGCGCTGGCGCGCGCCGGCGCCGCAGCGCCGGCCTTGCCAAACGCGCCCGAACATCTAGTAAGCCCTCGAGAGCTGGGTGGGGGCGCCCCTGCCCCTAGAGGGGCAGGGGGACGGGGGGATAG
>DASYUP010000682.1:0-8139 GCA_036001185.1 Thermoanaerobaculia bacterium | reverse complement strand
AGACGACGCGCAGCCGCCCCTCGGTCGAGAGCGGCGACAGGCGGAAGCGGCCGCGGGTGTCGCTGCGGGTCTGCCCCTGGCCGAAGAAGCTCCAGCGCGATCCCATCCCCGGTCGCTCCGGCGCTGGCGCTGCACTCACCTCGACGTCCGCCAGCGGCCGACCGCGCGGGTCGCTGACACTGCCGAGCAAGGCGCCGGCGGGAGCGAGCGCCGCCGTGGGGGCCACCCCCGCGACGCTCTGCGCCTCCGCAACGTCGACGTCGGCGCGGAAGTGCGCGGCTGCGCCGACCAGCAGCCAGGCGTGCCCACGCGCGGCAACGCCCTCGACGGTGTAGCTGCCCGCACCGTCGGTTACCGCGTGGCGCTCCGGCAGTGCCTGCAGGACGACGACGGCGCCGGCGAGAGGTTGCCGGCTCTCGGCATCGATGACGCGCCCGTGGAGACGCGTCGTGCGCTCGAGCTCCACCCGCAGCGGCCGCGGCTGCTCGTGGGGGTCGGGCGGCAACAGCGTGACGCGGGCCCGCTCGCCGGCGGCTCCCTCGACCTGCAGAGCCAGGGGATCGCGGCCGCGAGTCGCGATGGTCGCCCGCCCGGCGTTGTCGCTCCGCGCGAGCGGCAGACCGCTGCCGGCGACCATCAGCGCCGCGTCGGCGGCCGGGCGACCGTCACCGGTGACGACGAGCAGCTGCCGCGAGGACCCGGAGACGAGCTCCAGCCGCACGCTGCTCACACCAACCCCCTTCGCCTCGGCGAGCGCGAGACCGGCGCCGGCGGCGCTCACGTCCAGGCGCTCGCCGCTCCGCCGATGCACCGCCGCAACACCGTGCGCGTCGGTCACGGTGAGAGCGCTGGCGAGCTCCCAGCCGCCCAGCGCCCGCGCGGTGCCGCGCTGGGTCTGCGCCACCACCGCCGCGCCCGCCACCGGCTTGCCGGCGGCATCGACGACCGTCACCGTGATTGCCGCGTCGGCGGCGAGCGTCGCCGCCGGCAGCCAGCTCTCCTCGACGAGCGGCTGCAGCAGCATCTGCCGCGGTGCCTTCCCTTCCGCGCTGGCCACCAGCCGGTAGACCCCCGGCCCGGGGACGTCGAGCCGGTAGCTACCGGTGCCATCGCTCTTCGCCTCGGCGAGCGGAGGCGGCGGGAATCGCCCCGCGAGCTGCAGAGCGCCGGCCTCCCGCTGGCCGATGGTGGCGTAGAGGCGAAGCGCGGCGCCGGAGAGGGGACGTCCGGCCTCGTCCTCGACGCGGCCTTGCACGATCAGCACGGCCGCGGCGGCGGCCACCGCGGGTTGTGGCGAGGCGCCGGCGAGGAACAGGCCGCCGACGAGCAGCCCACGAAGTTTGCGTCGGACGCGAAGCATGCTCAATGCGACTCCGCGGGCACTTCCCGGATCGCCCCGCAGGCGCACTGCCCACGGAACGAGTCGTCGGCCTGCTTGCGCTTGTTGTCGGTGAAGCAGAAGTCGGTGAGGTTGGTGGCGCCGGGGCCGCTGGCGAGCGGCGGCGAGGTGCGGGTGACCTCGCGGAAGACGGGGGTGATCGTGCCGTCGGCCTCGACCGTCACCAGCAGGTAGCCGTAGCGGATGGCGTCGCTCGACTGGACGGCGCCGGCGGTGCCGATGATCCAGCCGGGCAGCACCTGGCCCTGGTGCTCGGAGGTGTCGTAGATCCCCTCGAGGAAGGCATGCGCGTGGCTGGCCAGCAGGTAGACGTGTTTGCGCTCCGCCGGCGGGCCGGCGAAGTTCTGCGCCCGGTAGAGCAGATCGTAGGCCTGCTGGCCGGCGCAGATCCCTTGGCAGGAAGCGTCCATGGCGTGGATGCGGGCGGCGCTGTAGGGCAGCGCCTGGTGCATGCCGACGACGATCGTGCGCACCGTGGCGTCGGCGGCGTCCTGGGCGAGCACGCGGGCGAGCCACACCAGCTGATCGGCGGTGAAGGACTGCTCGTCGCCGTTGTCGAGGTAGATGAAGTCGACGCCGCGGCGCACGAAGTGGTAGGTGCTCGTCCCCGGGCTGCGGATGTCGTGCGTGCGGTCGGCGAGGCGCTGCGCGTGCAGCGCCTTCTGCTCGAGCCAGGGGCGGAAGGTGCGGGCGAAGTCGTCGCGGTTGCGGCCGTAGAGCTCGTGGTTGCCGATGCCGAGGAAGATCGGCAGGGCGCCGAAGGGTTCGAGCTGCTGGTCGACGAAGTCGCTCCAGGCGATCTCCTCGTAGCTGCTCATCTCGTCGTCGTCGAAGGCGTCGAGCGGCCGCCGCTTGCAGTCGAAGTCGGGATGGCGGCGGACGAGGATGTCGCAGTCGACGTCGTACATGCGCCGGAAGTCGCCCAGGTGCCAGTAGAAGTCGACCGCCGGCGACGCCTCGGCGGTCACCGCGGCGGCGATCTTCGGCATCACCAAGTCGCCGCAGTCGCGCGAGTCGCCCGAGACGGCGAAGGCCCAGGGCGACGCGGACGGTACCGGCGGTTGCGGCGGTGGCTCCTGCGCCCGCGCGCCGGTGGCGAGTGCACACGCGGCGGCGACGGCAAGGACGGCGCGCTTCGGCATGGAATCTCCTCCTCAGGTGGCGGCGATACTACTGCCGCTCACCGCGGCGCCGAAGGGCGCTAGAGTCACCGGCATCGATCTCGCCCCCGCCACCCTGCAGCCGGTCACCGGCGCCGATCGGGACGACGCCCGCGTCTGGGACGAGGACCTGGAGGTCGCCGCCCCGGTCTACGGCGTCGACGACGTGCCGCCGCCGCTCGAGACGCTGCTCTACGCCTGGCAGCACACCCTGGTCGACGTCTCCCCCTACGTGCTGCCGATGGTGGTGGCCGGTGCGGTGGGCTACGGCGCGGCGCAGACGGCGGCGATGATCTCCGCCTGCCTGGTATTGATGGGCCTGGCGACCTTCGCCAACGCCACCTGGGGCAACCGCCTGCCCTCGGTGCTGGGACCCTCGGCCACCGACACCGGGGCGATGGCGACGGCGGGCGCCATCTTCGGCGGGCCGGCGATGTGGATGGCCGGCTTCCTCGGCGGCCTGCTCGAGATCGCCATCGGCATCAGCGGCGTGCTGGCGAGGCTGCGCCGGTTCCTGCCACCCTACGTCTGCGGCATCATCGTCGTCACCATCGGCGCTACGCTGGCGCGAGTGGCCGGCGGCTGGTTGTTCGCCGATCCCCGGCCGCGGATGCTCGCCCTCGCCGGCGCGGCAGTGGTGGCGGTGCTGGCGCTCACCGTCGCCGGCCACCTGCTGGGCGTGGGGTTGATCGCCCGCGGCGCCATTCTCTGGAGCCTGCTGCTGTGCGGGGTGCTCGGCGCCGTGCTGCTCGGCCTCGCCGACTTCGCCGCCGTCGGGCGGGCGCCCTGGCTGGGGCTGCCGCGGCCCTTCGCCTTCGGGGCGCCGGCCTGGGGCTGGGAGCTCGTCCCCGCCGCCGTCGTCGGCGTCGCCATCGGCTACCTGGGCTCGATCGCCGAGTCGATCGGCGACTACGCCGGCACCTGCGCCGTCGCCGGCATCCCCTACCGCGTGCGTCACATGAACCGCGGCATCACCGTCGAGGGGATCGCCTCGGCGGTAGGCCCGCTCTTCGGCGCCCTGCCGCTCACCACCTACGCGCAGAACATCGGCGTCATCGCCACCACCCGCGTCGCCAGCCGCCGCGTCGTGCAGGTCGCCGCCCTGCTGCTGTTGCTCTACGGCCTGTCGCCCAAGCTCGGCGCGCTGCTGGTGCTGATCCCGCGACCGGTGGTGGGCGCCGTGTTCCTCGTCATCTGCGGCATGATCGCCGCCACCGGCCTGCGCCTGCTCGCCTGCGGCGAGAAGGACGAGACCTTCTACCTGACCACCGCCGTGAGCCTCGCCGGTGCGCTGACGCTGCCGCTGGTGGCGCCGGCGCAGAAGGAGTGGTTCGCCACCCTGCCGCCGCTGGTCAGGCTGATGCTGTCCAACGGCGTGGTGCTGGCGATCACGCTCGGCGTGACGCTCAATGGGACGCTCGGGACACTGCTGCGCCGCCGTGCCTCTCCGTAGGGGGCAGCCCCTACACCGGAGCGGACACAAGATCCCCCAGGGCGCAGTGACCACGATCTAACCGCCACGATACGGACAACGCCACCTGGTCCCGCCTATCGTCCGCGGCGCGCCGCGGTGGACCGGGCGCCCAGGAGGAGACCACCGTTCATGAGCTACGCAGAACGTGCACTGACCCGAACATCTCTTGCCGGCGCCGCGCCGGCGTGGACCCGCCCGTTGCTCGTCGGCGCCTCGCTAGCGCTCGCCGGCTGGCCGGCTGCCGGACGCGCCCAGGAACCGGCACCGACGCCGACGGCAGAAGCGGCAGCGGCACAGGAGCCATCGCCCCCGGAGACGACCCCCGCGCCGGAGCCCACCCTGCAGCAGCAGATCGACGACCTGCAGCAGCAGCTGCTCGTCCTCCAGCGCAAGGCGGAGATCGCCGCCGAGGCTGAGGCCGACAAGGCCGAGACCGGCGCCACCGTCACCGCCAACGCCAAGGACGGCTTCTCGCTCAAGTCCAACGACGGCAACTTCACCCTCAGGCTGCGCGGCTACCTGCAGCTCGACGGGCGCTCCTTCGGCAACGACCCGCAGGACAAGAGCATCGACACCTTCCTCATCCGGCGGGCGCGGCCGATCTTCGAAGGCACGATCTACAAGCGCTTCGGCTTCCGCCTCATGCCCGACTTCGGCACCGGTGCCACCCTGCTGCAGGACGCCTACCTCGAATGGACCTTCACCCCCGCCGCCGTGCTGCGGGCGGGGAAGCTCAAACCCCCGGTCGGGCTGGAAAGGCTGCAGTCGGCGAGCGAGATCACCTTCGTCGAGCGCGCGCTGCCGACCGGGCTGGTGCCCAACCGCGACCTCGGCATCCAACTCGGGGGGCAGCTCGCCGCCGGCCGGCTCGAGTACGCCGTGGGCGTCTTCAACGGCGTCGTCGACGGCGGCAACGTCGACCCCGACACCAACGACGCCAAGGACGTCGCCGCCCGCCTCTGGGCGTCCCCCTGGAAGGCGACTCCCTCGGCTCTCTCGGGGTTGTCGTTCGGTCTCGCCGCCACCCGCGGCAACCAGAAAGGCACTTTGACCGCGCCGGCCCTCGCCGCCTACCGCACCGCCGGCCAGCAGACGTTCTTCGCCTACCGCGCCGACGGCACCGCGGCCGGGACCGTGCTCGCCGATGGTGAGCGCTTCCGACTGTCGCCGCAGGCCGCTTTCTACGGCGGCCCGCTCGGCGTGCTGGCCGAATACGTACGTGGCCGCAGTGATGTACGCCGCGGCACCACGCGCGCGACGCTCGACAACACGGCGTGGCAGGTGACCGCCCTCTGGGTACTCACCGGCGAGAACGCCTCCTTTCGCTGGCACGCGCCCAAGCGCGGCTTCGACCCCACCAACACGGACGCCGAGAAGCGCGGCCATGGCGCCTTCGCGCTCACCGCCCGCTACAACGCCTTCGCTGCCGACGAGAAAAGCTTCCCCACCTTCGCCAGCTCGTCTTCGGCGCAGGAGGCCAAGGGGTGGGCGGTCGGCGTCGACTGGACCCTGCAGCGGCTAGTCCGCTGGTTGATCAACTACGAGGTCACCACCTTCGGCGGGCGCGGCCCGGCGCGCGACGACGAGAAGGTGCTGTTCACCCGCTTCCAGCTCGGTTGGTAAGCGTCTTGCGAGAGCGCGAGATCCCAATGGTGCAGGGTGTGCACCCTACGAAGAGAGGACCCGTTCCATGCCGACACGGCCACCCATCGCCCTCCTGATTGCCGCCCTGCTGGTGCCCGGCCTCGCGTGCGCCGCCCCGCAGCCGGCGACCCTGCTCAACGCCTCCTACGACCCCACCCGCGAGCTCTATCGCGACGTCAACGGCTCCTTTGCGGCCTACTGGCAGAAGAAGGCGGGCCAGCCGGTCACCATCCAGCAGTCGCACGGCGGCTCGGGCAAGCAGGCGCGCTCGGTGATCGACGGCCTGGAGGCCGACGTCGTCACCCTCGCCCTCGCCTACGACATCGACGCCATCGCCCAGAACGGCCTCATCGACCGCGGCTGGCAGAAGCGGCTGCCGGACAACTCCAGCCCCTACACCTCGACCATCGTCTTCCTGGTGCGCAAGGGCAACCCCAAGGGGATCAAGGACTGGAACGACCTGGCGCGACCCGGCGTCGCCGTCATCACCCCCAACCCCAAGACCTCGGGCGGCGCGCGCTGGAACTACCTCGCCGCCTGGGGGTGGGCGCTGCGGCAGCCCGGCGGCTCGCGCGACAAGGCCCTCGCCCTGGTGCGCGGCATCTACAAGAACGTGCCCATCCTCGACACCGGCGCTCGCGGGACGACCATCACCTTCGTCGAGCGCGACATCGGCGACGTGCTCATCGCCTGGGAGAACGAGGCGCTGCTCGCCGTCAAGGAGCTGTCGCAGAAGAGCAAGCGCGGCGGCTTCCAGATCGTCGTGCCTTCGCAGACCATCCTCGCCGAGCCGCCGGTGGCGGTGGTCGACAAGGTGGCGAAGAAGCACGGCACCGCCGGCGTCGCCCGCGCCTACCTCGAGTACCTCTACACCCCCGAGGCGCAGGCGATCGCCGCCAAGCACTACTACCGGCCGCGCAACGCCGAGGTGGCGGCGCGCTTCGCGGCGCAGTTCCCCAAGGTCACCACGTTCACCATCGGCGAGGTCTTCGGCGGCTGGGCGAAGGCGCAGCAGGAGCACTTCGCCGACGGCGGGACTTTCGACCAGATCTACGGGCAGTAGTAGCGACGCGCCGGCGTGGAATCACCACCAGAAGGTCCAGCGCACCTTGGCGCTGATCTGATCCTCCTGCGGCGTCAGCCGGAAGCGTCCTCCCGGGCGGTGATTCCACGAGCGGTTCAGCACCAGGTAGAGGTCACGACCGGGCTGGAGGGTCCAGCGCACCAGGTTGTTGGTGCCCACCGCGCTCGACGTCGAGTCGTACTGCGTGAAACTCGAGACGACCAGGTCGGGAGTGACGGCGTAGACGGCGCGCAGGCCCAGCAGGCGATCGGTAAAGCTTCCCTCGCGCAGGCTCGCGCGGTCGAGCTCCCCGCTGAGGTCCAGCCGCAGGTGGCCCCGCGGTGAGCTCCAGCCGAGCTGGGGCAGCCACTGCGTGAGGCGACCGTCGTAGAACCCGCCGAACCAGACGGTGATCGCGGGGCGCAGCTGCCGCGACGACGCGGCTTCCGCCTGCGCCCGGAAGCGGTTGAACCTGTAGCCACCGGCCGGCAAAGTTACGTCATCGGCGATACCAAACGGCGCCGTCAGCCGTTCGTAGTAGGGGACCACGTTGGCCTCGAAGTGATCGCCGGCCCGGGTCACGACGTTGAACGGCGCGAGGAACACGCGCCAGGACTGCGTCTGACCATGAAGGTCGGTGATCAGGTAGTCGTAGTTCTCGAAGAAGAGCTGCCGCGCCCAGCCGAAGCGGCCGTCGGCGTCCGGCCGCGGCTGGTACGCCGTGCCCAGCTTGTACCAGCGGGTCCCGGGCCGGGGAAGGAAACCGAGCGCCGGGTCGAGCGCCTCGCCGAACTCGCGGAGGTCGGCGTAGAGCTGCCACAGGTCGTTGGGGTATTCGAGGCGAGCGCCCCAGCCATCCCGCCTGCCGGGGCCGAGGTCGCCCGCGCTGCGAGCCCCCCAGGCGCTCGCCACCAGGTTCTTGTCGCCGCGGAAGGTGGTCGTGCGGAAGACCGCATCGGCGCCGGTGAAGCTGTTGTCACGCACCCCTCCGGGATCGCCTTGGGTGAACAGCGTACCGAGGCGCCAGTGCGGCCCGACGTCAAAGGCAAACCGCCCCGCGGCAAGGGTCGTCGCCGGAGGCCCGCCTGAATCCTCCCGCGTCCGCACGCCGAGCGCGCCGACGCTCCAGCGACCCACGTGCCCGAGCAGCTTGAGCCCGCCGTCGAGAGCCACCTCGCGCTCCGCGAACAGGCCGATGCGGCGGGAGAAGAAGGGGATGAAGTCCTGGTCGAGGCCGTAGCCGAAGTCGAACTGGTTGGCGCCCTCGACGAAGAAGGCGCGCTTCTCGGGAAAGAACAGAGGGAACCGCGTCAGGTTCACCTGCCGCGCGTCGACTTCGGTCTCGGCGAAGTCGGTGCGATAGGTGAAGACGCCGGCGAGCTCGGGCGTGAAGCTGTAC
>DASYUP010000681.1:0-5735 GCA_036001185.1 Thermoanaerobaculia bacterium | reverse complement strand
GAAGAGCGCGCCCATCACCTCCTGGTCGCGCTCGGCGTAGCGCAGCAGCAGGTAGCGGGCGACCGCCTCGGGGTTGCCGAGCGGCAGGCGGTCGGGCAGCTCGGCGCGCGCCAGGCGGCGGGCCAGCTCGAGGGCGGCGAGCAGCCCTGCCGCTTTCACCGCCCCGAGGCCGCGGCGCTGCAGGGCGCCGCAGTCGAGGGTGGCGAGGCCGGCGAGGCCGCCGGCGGTGGTGAGCAGCTCGCGCCCGAGGTCGAGCGCCGAAGCGCCGGCGCAGCCGGTGCGCAGCAGCACCGCCAGCAGCTCGGTGTCGGTGAGGGCGGTGCCGCCCTCGCGCAGCAGTCGCTCGCGCGGTCGATCGTGCGGTGGCAGCTCGCGGATGGAGGCAGCCCGCGGGGCGGCGGTGAGATCCATGCCACGATAGACGCAATCGCGCCCCGCCCTGGCTCACCGAGCGAGCACGAGCGCGCGATCCGTCCTGGTATCGTGCCGCCGTCGTGAGCTACCTGCCCATCAACTTCCTCGGTCTCCCCGACGAAGCGAGCCGCTACGAGAGCAGCCGAGTCGTCGTCCTGCCGGTGCCGTTCGAGCGCACCACCTCCTACGGCAAGGGCACCGCCGGCGGGCCGGAGGCGATCCTCCGCGCCTCGCGGCAGGTCGAGCTCTGGGAGGAGATGCTGGGCAGCGAGCCCTGGCGCCTCGGCATCGCCACCCTGCCACCCTTCCTCCCCGAGGCGCGCGACATGGAGGCCGCGCTCGGCGAGCTGCAGGAGGAGGCGCGGCGCCACCTGGCCGCCGGCAAGTTCCTCGTCATCCTCGGCGGCGAGCACAGCCTGACGGTGGCGCCGGTGCGCGCGGCGCGCGGGGTGCACGGCCACCTCGGCGTCGTGCAGTTCGATGCCCACGCCGACCTGCGACCCGAATACGAGGGCACTCCCTGGAGCCATGCCAGCGTCATGCGCCGGCTGCACGAGGACGGCCTCCCCGCCGTCGCGGTGGGCATTCGCGCCCTCTCGGCGGAGGAGGGCGAGCTGATCGCCGCCGGCGGACCGGCGACCATCTGGGGGTGGGAGCTGCCGTCGCGCGAGCGCTTCCTGCAGCTCGTCGACGCCCTGCCGCCCAAGGTCTACCTCACCTTCGACGTCGACTTCTTCGACCCCGCGCTGATGCCGGCCACCGGCACCCCGGTGCCGGGCGGCGGCCAGTGGTATCCCACCCTCGACTGCCTGCGCGAGCTGTTCCGCCGCCGGACGGTGGTTGCCATGGACGTCGTCGAGCTGGCGCCCCAGCCCGGCGCGCACGGCGCCGACTTCCTGGCCGCCAGCCTGGTGCACAAGTGCCTCGCCTACCTGCAAGAGTCGCTCGGCAGCGGCGCCATTCCCTAGCCGAGCTGCCGCGGCATCCGGATCGCGACCGTGGAATCCCTGCTGGACGCAACCCTCAAGAGCTCGGGGCGGCTGCGCAAGCGCTTTCTGCCGGCGCTTTACCTCGACCCCTCGTTCTTCGCCCGCTACGTCGTCGTGCGATCGCCCTTGCCCAGCCGGAGGAGGGGGCGGCGGCGAGGCCTGAGACGGGGGCGCCGGCCGAGATGGCGGCCTATGGCGAGGTGGCGCGCCGCGTGCGGGCCGGGGCGCTCGGCATCACGCCAGTGCTCAGCGCCCTCACCCTGCTGCGCTGGATGCAGGAGACCGCCTCCCGCTTCCGCGCCGAGGATCCCGCCGCCAGGCAGGCCAGCAGCCGCGAGGAGGTCGACTTCGCCGGGCTGCGCTACCAGAGCTGGTTGAACCGCCTGCTCGGCGACGGCCTCGCCGGCCTCATGCAGGTTCCCCTGCAGGGCTTCGGCCTCACCGTCGAGGCGGCGTGGGAGCACGTACCGGCGCCGGCCTTGCTCGACGGCGCCGAGCGCAGCACGCTGCACGCGCTGGCGGCGCGTCACCTCGGCTGCACCCACCTCGCCACCACCAGCTCCGACATGGCCCGCATCTGCGAGCTGCTGCGCGCTCGATGCCACCCCGGTCGCCCGCATCGTGCCGGTGTCGACGGTCGAGGAGATCGTCGCCGCTCTCGCCAGCGCGCGCGCCGAGCACCTGCCAGTCGCCATCGCCGGCAAGCGGCACAGCATGGGTGGCCAGGCCTTCGCCCCCGGCGCCGTGGTGCTCGACATGACCGGCTTCGCGCGCGTGCTCGCCGCCGACGCGGCCGCGCGCACCGTCACCGTCGAGAGCGGCGCCACCTGGGAAGCGGTGATCCGCGCCGCCAACGCCCACGGCCTCGCCGTCGAGGTCATGCAGGCCTATTCCGGCTTCACTGTCGCCGGCTCGCTGGCGGTCAACGTGCACGAGAGCGACCCTCGTTTCGGCCCGCTGGTCGAGAGCGTGCGGTCCTTCCGGCTGTTGCTCGCCGACGGCTCCATCGTGCGCGTGTCGCGGCGCGAGAACCCCGGCCTCTTCGGCCTGGTGATCGGCGGCTACGGGCTCTTCGGCGTCATCCTCGACGTCGAGCTTTCGCTCACCGACGACAAGGTCTACCGCAAGAGCGAGCGGCTCGTCGACTACCGCGAGATCGCCGCCGCCATCGCCGCCGACCGCGCCGATCCGGCGGTGGAGAACGTCTTCGCCCGGCTGTCGATCGTGCCCGGCCGCCGGCTGTTGCGACAGACCGTCGCCACCACCTACCGCGCGACGACCTTGGCGCGGGAGCCTTACGCCGCCGTCGCCCCGCCGCGTCACACCGCCCTCAAGCGCTTTCTCTTCGGCCTGTCGCGGCGCTACGGCTGGGGCAAGCGGTTCCGCTGGTGGCTGCAGAGGGCGCACGGCGACCGCTTCGAGCCACCGCTGATCTCGCGCAACAACCTGATGAACGTCGACTTCGGTTGCCTGCGCTACGGCGCGCGGCAGAGCACCGACATTCTGCAGGAGTACTTCCTCCCCACCTGCCCTACCGGCCGTACGCGACGCGCGAGCAATTCCGCCGGGCGTACCCGCGGGCGGACTCGTTCGCCGCGGCCAAGCTGCGCTACGACCCCGACGAGCGGCTGGTGAGCCGCTTCTACCTCGACTACGTGCGCGCTGCCCCTGCCGGCGCCTCAGCGCAGGATCCGCAGCGCTCCGGGCAGCACCCGCAGCTCGATGGGGTCGGGAGCCGCGGCGTCGCCGTCGAGCTCGTAGGGCGGGAACGGCCCTAGCGGCTCGCAGGTGAGCCGGCGGGCCTGGCGAAAGAGCGTGCGCCGGCTTTCGAGGTGGCGGCCGAGGTAGAGCTGCGGCAGGCGGAAGACCAGCTCCCAGCGCCGCATGTCGCCGACCAGCACGACGTCGGCGAGGCCGTCGTCGGTGCGCGCGCGCGGCGCCACCTTCATCCCCTTGCCGAAGGTGACGCCGTTGGCGGCGGCGAGCAGGAAGATCGGCCCCTCGTAAAAGGGCTCGCCGTCGACGGTGACGCGGCAGCGCACCGGGCGGTAGCGCAGCAGCGCCTTCACCGTCGCCAGCAGGTAGGTGGCGGCGCCCCGCCGCGTGAGCGCGTTGACCGCCTCGACCACCACCCCCGAGACGCCCGCCGAAGCGGTGTTGACGACGTAGCGAACCTGGGCCTCCGGCCCCGCTCCACTGCGCACCTCGAAGGCGTCGAGCGGCCGCGGCTCCCCCTCGAGGGCGAGCTGCAGCGCGGCACCCGGGGCATCGGGGATCCCCAGGCTGCGGCAGAGGTCGGAGCCGGTGCCGGCGGGCACCAGCCCCAGCGCCACCCGCTCGCCCATGCCCCCCCGCAACAGCACGTTGGTCACCATGTGGGCGGTGCCGTCGCCGCCCAGGGCGACGACGCGACGGGCGCCGCCGGTGATCGCCTGGAGCAGCTTCCCGCCAGCGATCGCCGGGTCGCTCTCGCGCACCAGTGGGGCGGCCCGCAGCTCCGGGTGCGAGTCGACGAGCCCGTCCCACACCGTGCCGGCACGCCCCGAGCCGGCGGCCGGATTGACGAGGAAGACCAGCTGTTTCATGGCCCTCCCTCCACGACTCCTTCGAGCGTCCAGCCGGCGAGGGCGTCGGCGAAGGCCTCCTCCTCCGCCTCCCAGCGCGGCGAAGGCCAGCCGAGCTCCTCGGCGAAGAGCCGCTGCAGCCGCGGCACCACCGCGCGCGCGGCGGTAGGATCCCACATGCCCAGGCGGACGCGTCGCAGCAGCAGATCTTCCAGTCGCAGCACGCCGCCGTGCCGCAGCTGCGCACGCACCTCCGCAGCGGAGAGGTCGACGCCGTCGGCGAGCGGCTGCAGCTCGGCGGCGCCACGGGCGAGGGCGAACGCCGTCCAGGCGAGGGCGCCGAGGCGGCGCGCCATGGCCGCCGCCACGTCCGGCGACACGCCCCGCTCGGCGAGCCGCGCCGGCAGGTCGGCGGGCGCCAGACCCGCCAGCGGCGTGCCGGCGGTGGCGCAGTCGCCGACGCGGCGTGCCCGCTCGGGCAGCAACCGCTCGACGATCGCGTCGACCACCTCCTCGGCAGTGGCGCGGTAGGTGGTGAGCTTGCCGCCGGCGACGGTGAGCAGCCCCTCCTCCTCCCACACCTCCTCGTCGCGGCTCGCCTCCGAGGGCGTCTCGGCGTGGCTCGACAGGATGGGTCGCAGACCGGCGAAGGCACCGCGCACCTGCGCCGCCGCCACCGGGCGATGGGGGAAGGCAGCGGCGACGACGCGCAGCAGGTAGTCGACCTCGGCGCGAGTGGGCCGCGGATCCTCCAGCGAGCCGTCGTGGAAGAGGTCGGTGGTGCCCACCAGCACCCCTTCGGGGTGGGGGATGAAGAAGACCGGCCGGCCGTCGTCGGGGGAGGCCACGGTGAGGGCCACCGTGATCGGCAACAGGGCCGCCGGCAGCACCAGGTGGACGCCGCGCGACGGGCGGAGCCGCCGCCCCTCGAGCCCGAAGCGGTGCCGCAGCTCATCGGTCCAGTGGCCGGTGGCGGTGAGCACCACCGCCGCCTCCACGCGGTGCGCCTCGCCGGAGAGCAGGTCGCGGACGACGATGCCGGTGAGACGGCCGCCGCCGTTGCGCAGGCCGCTGACTGCCTCGGCGCGCGGCAGCAGCAGCCCACCGTAGGCGGCAGCGGTCATCGCCACCGCCATGGTGAGCCGCGCGTCGTCGGTTAGCGCGTCGCCGTAGAGCAGCGCGCGGTCGAGGCCGTCGACGGCGAGGCCCGGCGCCACCCGCTGCGCCTCGGCGGGCTCCACCTCGCTGTGGCGATCGGGCCGCTGGGTGAGCCGGTCGTACATCCACAGCCCGAGGTCGACCTGCCACCCCGGCGTGCGGTCCCCCTCGTAGGCCGGATAGAGGAAGGACACCGGGTGCACTAGGTGCGGCGAAACGGCGAGCAGACGGTCGCGCTCGCGGCAGGCCAGGCGCGTGATGCGCAGCTGCATCTGCTTGAGGTAGCGCAGCCCGCCGTGGATCAACTTGCTCGACCGCGACGACGTGCCGGCGGCGATGTCGGCCTTCTCCACCAGCAGCGCCCGCAACCCTCGCTGGGCGGCGTCGAGCAGCACGCCGCAGCCGGTGATGCCACCGCCAACCACCACCAGGTCGAACGGCTGGGAGAGCCCGGCCAGGGCGCGATGGCGGAAGGTGGGATCGAGCATCAAGGAACCTGCGCCGACCGGCGCCGGGCGGCGTCGCCCCTCTCCCCTCGAGGGGAGAAGGGTCGGGGGTGAGAGGTGGGATGCATGACAGCGCGCTGGCGGAAGGTGGGATCGAGCATCAA
>DASYUP010000680.1:0-1797 GCA_036001185.1 Thermoanaerobaculia bacterium | reverse complement strand
ACGTAGAGCGACTGCACGTCGGCGGGCGCCGGCTTCAAGATGACCTGGAACTGGTAGTGCTTGCCCAGCCGGAAGGGGTTGTCGCCGTAGCGCCCATCGGCCGGGCGCCGCGACGGCTGCACATAAGCGACTCGCCAGGGCTCGGGACCGAGCACGCGCAGGAAGGTGTCGGGGTGCATCGTCCCCGCGCCCACCTCGAGGTCGTAGGGCTGCTGCAGCACACAACCCCGCTCGGCCCAGTAGCGGGAGAGACTGAGAATGAGCTCTTGGAAGGATTGGATCAATGAGGGTCCCCGGCTTCGCCGAAGGCCGGGAGCCTATCGCGTCGGCGAACGTTTTCAGAAGCGCCGGTAGGCGCACGGGGCCGGAGGGGAACCAGCTTCGGCTCAGCACTCACCGCGACGCTGCGGCGAGCGTCCGCTGCATCACCAGGTAGCTCTTGAGCTCGTGCTGCAGGAAGCCGCGCCGCACCTCGCCGCAGACCTGCTCGACGCGGGCGAGCACGGCCGGCGACGGCGGCGTGGCCGCGAGGATGGCGAGGGGCTCGCGGTGCACGCGCAGCAGGAATGCCAGCGTCTCGGCGTCGAGGCCGATCCCGGCGGCGCCGCCGGCGCAACCGCGACAGAGCAGGGCGTCGCCGCCGCTCGGCAGCAGCGCGCCAGCGGCGAGGTCGGCGCCGCACAGCGGGCAGTCGCGGGGCGGCGGGAAGACGCCGGCGAGCCGCAAGGTCCACTGCTCGAAGTAGCGCGCCGCGAGCTGGCGGTCGACGCCGGCGAGCAGCGCCTCGAGGGTGCTGTCGAGCAGCCGGAAGAGCAGCTCGTTGCCCTCGTTCTCGGGGGCGAAGGTGAGGGCGTGCTCGGCGAGGTAGTAGCCGAGCAGGATCCCCTCGAGGTCCGCTTGCAGCCGGTGCGGCGGCCGCACCATCTCGACGCCGCGCACCCGCACCAGGTCGCGGTCCTCGCGCTCGAACCAGCTGACGTGCACCTTGGCGAGCGGCTGCAGCTGACCCGCGAAGCGGCTGTAACGCCGCCGGGCCCCGCGCGCGGCGCCGCGTTTGCGCCCATGCTGGCGGGTGAGAAAGGAGACGACACGGTCCCCCTCCTGCAGGTCCGAGACCTCGAGGAGGAGGGCCTCGTCGTGCAGAAAGCGCATCGCCATGCTGCGCGGATGCTAGCACGCGAGGCTAGCGAGAGAGGGGCCGCAACCCTTGTACCGACAAGAAGTTGATTGGACCTTGGCAAGGGCGGATGGTAGATTGCGCCGCGCGGGCACGGCGCTTGGCAGCCGCCGTCCGTATGCCACCACAGCCCCATCCATCCCAGCTCCCGGAGGCTCGATGCGCCGCTCCACCCTTCCGTCGCTCGCCTGCGCCCTCGCCGTGCTGGCCCTCGCCACCTTCCTGTCCACCACGCTGCGGGCCGCGGATGCCGTTGCCGACGACGTGACCGCCGAGGCCGCGGGCAAGCCAAGCGGCGGTTGGCAGACGCCGCCGATGCAGGTGGTGGTGCTGAGCGCCCACGTCGATCGGGCCGCCGGCACCCTCACCGTCACCGGCCTCGACTTCGGCGACGCGACGCCGCGAGTCACCCTCGGCGTCGACGACCTCGAGGTGGCGAGCCACGACCTCGGGCACATCGTCGCGAAGCTGCCGGAGACGTTCCCGGCCGGCTCCTACCTGCTGATCGTCGCCCGCGGCGCCGGCCTCCCCGACTACGACGTCTTCCATGTCACGCTGCCTGAGGTAGCGCCACCGTCTGCGAAGCCCGAGACGGCAGCGAACAGGGTGGCAGGTCCCGC
>DASYUP010000679.1:0-1740 GCA_036001185.1 Thermoanaerobaculia bacterium | reverse complement strand
GGACGACGCTCGGCAGCATCATCGCCGCCATCATCACCACCCACATGAGCGCAAGCAGCGGAAAGTCCGCCGCGCCGTGCGACATCGCCTGCCCCGTCGGCATCGCCGCGTGGTGCGCGACGTAGGCCCAGGCGATGAGGGCCACCGCGCCGAGCGCGCCGAGGAGCAGCGCGCGCTCGCGCCGCGTCAGCGCGCTAGCGCTGCGGTCCGACGGAAGTGAGACGGTTGTGGACGAGGTGCCCATGGCTCTTCTCGAAGGCAAGCTCGATGGAGCCGCTCTTCCCCCTGGTCGTGCCGCTCGCCACCTCGGCGAGGTGGAATTCCTTGCCCATCGGCAGGTCGATGCGGGCGCGGTGATCGGCGCCGGTGACCGGGTTCTTGATCGGCTCGAGCGTGGTCTCGACGATGCCGGGCACCGAGAGCGTCGCGCGCCGCGCCTCGATGTCGACCTCGATTCGGATCGGCTTGGCGAGCGGCGGCTGCACGGTGGGGCACATGGCACGGTAGATGGCGAGCATTACCGTGCCCGGCTCGGCGCCCTCGCCCTGCAGCACCGAAGCGAGCGCCTTGCGCTGCGCCTCGCTGGCGCGCTCGTCGAGGATTGACTGCATGGTGCCGCCGCCCTTGTGGATCGGGCCGGGCCACTGGTAGAGGTTCACCGCCAGCAGGCCGGAGAGGTCGACGTCGCCGCAGTAGCCTTCGTCGATGCGCCAGGCGACCACCGCGCGGCACGAGCCGCCCGTCGGCAGCGCGTTGAACTGGCAGGGGCAGCCGTAATCGCAGTTGCAGTTGATGAAGTGCGGTCCTTCGATGCTCCAGGCGGGCTTGGCCATCGGCGAATCCCCTCCTTTTCAGAAAGCTCCATTTAGCCAGACATGCGAGCCATGAGCGACCGGCGCCGCTTTCGACGCCTTCCCCATGGCGGGTCCCCCCAGACTCAGTCGTCGTGACATACCCGCTCAGACTTCTCCGGCCAGCCCGACACAGCGGCGCTCGTCGAGCGGTTGCCCGGCGGCGCCGAACCCCTCGGCCGCGACCCGGAACAGTTCGGCGGCCCGGGGGGTGTCGCCGTGAGCTCGGGCGATGTGGCCCCGGACCTCTACCAGGGCGGCGTTCCACGCCGGGAGGCGCATGACGACCGAGGCCAGGAAGTCGGAGGCCTGCTCGTACTTGGCCGCCCGGTCGAGGTCGCCGGCCCGGGCGGCGACGATGGCGGCAGGAACGGCGAAGGTGATCCGGCAGCCGGGGCAGGTCTCGAGTGATCCGCGGACGGACTCCTCGGCCTCTTCCACGACGTGGAGCGCTTCGGCCGGCTCGGCGGCGAGCGCGATGCGGTTGCCGGCGCCGAGCTCGACGATCCGGGCCACCACGTCGGCGGCGGGTGGCGAGCTGACCGCCGTCCGGACGAGGTTGGCGGCGTCGGAGGTATCGAGGGGACCCAGGTCGATGGCCACGGCCTTCTCAGCCCGGTGCAGGCGTGCCGCGCCCCGCTGGAGCGCCCGGGGGGCGGATTCCGGGCGGTAGGCGAGGGCGACGACCACCGGCGGCCCGGTGGCCGCCAGCTGGATCAGGGCGTCGACGCTGGACTCGTCGGCGGCGTGGGCATCGTCGACGACGACCAGGATCGGGCGGGGTTCGCTGGCGGCGACCAGCACCCGCCGGAAGGCGCCGATCACCTGGTGACGGTTGAGCGGCCCGGCCAGCGGCTCGGCGGCGAGCGCGATGCGGTTGCCGGCGCCG
>DASYUP010000678.1:0-12394 GCA_036001185.1 Thermoanaerobaculia bacterium | reverse complement strand
GTTCACCATGGGACCGCCTGACCTCCTCTTGCCGGGCTCACCGGCTGCCGCTTCTGCGATGAGGGAGTGGGAGGGGGAAAGTATCATGCGCCTGCCTCCTTTTGCCCGAGCCCAGGTGTGGGACTCTGCAGGTATAGGACGGAAACCATGCGCCTGGTCTTGCAGCGCGTCACCCGGGCCCGCGTCACCGTCGACGGCGAAGAGGTGGGGGCCATCGGCCGCGGCGTGCTGGCGCTGGTCGGCGTCGAGCGGGGAGACGGCCCCGCCGCGGCTGCCGCGGCGGCGCGCAAGCTCGCCGGCCTACGGCTCTTCGACGATGAGGACGGGCGCATGAACCTGTCGACCGCCGAGGTCGGCGGCGCCTTCCTCGTCGTCTCGCAGTTCACCCTCGCCGGCTCGCTCGAGCGCGGGCGCCGGCCCTCCTTCGACGGCGCCGCTGCGCCGGCGGACGCCGAGCCGCTGGTCGAGGCGCTGGTGGCGGCGCTCCGCGGCGAGGGCCTGCCGGTGGCCACCGGACGCTTCCGCGCCCGCATGGCGGTGGAGCTGGTCAACGACGGGCCGGTGACCTTCGTGCTGGAGGTCAGGGGCGGACCGGAATCTCCTGCAGCGGCACCGGCATGAAGCAGAGGACCAGCATCAGCAGCGCCACCACGGCGAGCAGCGTGCGCCCGCGGCCGAGGGGGATTCCCTCGTCCCAAACCGGTGGGTGGCGCAGGCCGATGACCAGCACCATCACCGCCCACAGCCACCAGCCCGGGTAGAGCCAGCCCGCCATCACCAGGATTCCCCACAGCGGCAAGGCGAGCTTCCACTGCCGCCGGCCGAGCACGGCGTAGAGGATGTGCCCGCCGTCGAGTTGCGACAGCGGCAGCAGGTTGAGGCTGGTGGCGAAGAGGCCGACCCAGGCAGCGAGTGCGAAGGGGTGGAGGTTGAGCACGGTGTCCGCGGGCAGCGGCCCGTGAAACAGCCGGGTGGTCAACGCGATGAGGAGGCTCGGCCCAGGCAGCTGGAGGGCCATCGTCGCTTCCGCCGCGGGCGCCACGTGAATGGGCGTCGGTGTCGACCGAGCGATGCCGTACACGAGGAAGGGGAGCAGCGCCACGAAGCCGGCGATCGGCCCGGCAATGCCGACGTCGAAGAGCTGGCGCTTGTCGCGGATCGGCGAGCGGATGCGGATGAACGCACCGAAGGTGCCGAAGGCGAGCGGCGCGGGAACGAAGTAGGGGAGCGTGGCGTCGATGCCGTAGCGGCGGCAATAGAGGTAGTGACCCAGCTCGTGGCAGAGGAGGATGAACATCACCGGCAGCGAGAAGCTGAGCCCGGTGACCAGCAGCGCGGGCGTGGTCCACACGCGGCGCACGGTGTCCGGCGTGAGAAACGCTGACAGCGGCGACACCACGTCGGTGCGCGCGGCGAGGATCCAGTTGGCCCCGAGGGTCGTGGCGGTGAAGAAGGTGGCGAGCAACAGCCCGATCGCCAGTCCCCACCGCGGCGCCGCCGGCTGCACCATCGGCGGTGGCGGTAGCGCCGGCGGCAGTGGCGGCCCCTCACGCCACGACGGCGGAGCCGCGGCCGGCAGCGGACCCAGGTCGGCTCGCCCGTCGGGCCAGCCGTCACCGCTCATCTTCAGCGCTGCGGCAGAGCGTGGTACGGGTGGTGGCGCCCCCTGCCCCTAGAGGGGCAGGGGGTCGGGGGGATAGGGGTGGAGTGCAACTCGTGGCGCCCCCTGCCCCTAGAGGGGCAGGGGGTCGGGGGGATAGGGGTGGAATGCAAGGTCAGAGAGCTTTCAGCTCTTTGCCGGGCTTGAAGCGAACCGTCTTGCCGGGAGAGATCGCCACCTCGACCCCGGTCTTGGGATTGCGTCCCACCCCACGCTTGCGGTTGCGCACCTGGAACACGCCGAAGCCGCGCAGCTCGATGCGCTTGCCATCGGTGAGCGCGTCCTTGATGGCGTCGAGGATGGTGTCCACCGCCTCGGCAGCCTTGATGCGCGGGATCTCACATGAGTCTGCGACGCGGTTGACGATGTCCGCTTTGATCATTCGCTCTCTCTCCGGGAGGCGGGAGTCTAGCAAGGCACCCCTGGAGCGTCAAACGTCAACGGCACAGTGGCTTCCCCGCTATGATCGATTTCGTGCGCGCCGCCTGGATCGCCGTCGGAAGCGAGCTGCTGGGCAGCGAGCGGCTCGATACCAACGCCCTCACGGTCGCCACCCTGCTGCGTCGTCATGGCGTGGCGCTGCGACGCAAGGCGGTGGTCGGCGACGTCGAGGCGGACCTCGTCCGCGAGCTCTCGTCGCTGCTGGGCGAATATGAGCTGGTGCTGATCTGCGGGGGCCTCGGGCCCACCGCCGACGACGTCACCCGCGAGGCGGTGGCGCGTGCCTGTGGGCGCGAGCTGGTCGGGGAGCCGGCGGTGATCACCGACATCGAGGAGAAGTTCCGTCGCATCGGCCGCCGCATGCCGGAGGTCAACAAGCGCCAGGCCTTCCGCCTCGCCGGCGCCGAGCTGCTCGCCAACGCTCGCGGCACCGCGCCGGGCCAGCGGCTGGAAGAGCGCGGCACGACGATCTTCCTGCTCCCCGGCCCGCCGCGCGAGCTCAAGGCGATGCTCGCCGAGGCGGTGGAGCCCTGGCTCGCGGCGCACGGCCCGGGCGGCGGCATCGAGAGCACCGTGCTCAAGGTCGCCTGCGTGCCGGAGTCGGAGGTGGAGGAGCGCATCGCCCCGGCTTACGCCGAGCTCGGGAGGGAGTCCGTCACCGTGCTCGCCAAGCCGGGCGAGATCCGCGTCGAGGTGTGCGCGGCGGGCGCGCCAGCCGAGCGCGCCGTGACCCTGGCGCGGGCCCGCGAGCGGCTGCGCGGCCTGCTCGGCGAGACGGTGTTCAGCGAGGAGGACGAGGAGCTCGAGGCAGTGGTCGGCAACCTGCTGCGCGCCGAAGGCGCCACCGTGGCCGCCGGCGAGTCGTGCACCGGCGGCCTGCTGGCGTCGCGCCTCACCGCCGTGCCGGGCAGCAGCGATTACTTCCTCGGCGCCGTGGTGGCGTACGCCAACGGGGTCAAGGAAGGAGTGCTCGGCGTGCCGGCGGAGACCCTGCGGGAGCACGGTGCGGTGAGCGAGCCGGTGGCGCGGGCGCTCGCCGCCGGCGCGCGGCGGGTCACCGGCGCCACCTACGGCATCGGCATCACCGGCGTCGCCGGCCCCGACGGCGGCAGCGACGAGAAGCCGGTGGGCACCGTGCACGTGGCGGTCGCCGGACCCGCGGGCGATCTGCGGCACCGGCTGGTGCGCTTCCCCGGCGATCGCCAGGCGGTGCGCTGGCAGAGCGCCCAGCTCGCCCTCGAGCTGCTGCGTCGCGAGCTGCTGCGCCGCGCCGCGCCGCTCGCCGCCGAGGCGACGCGGTGAGGGGCGAAGACGCCTCCGGCGGCACCGCCGGGCCGGACGATCCCGGCGGCGACGAGACTCCCGCCGCCCCATCGCTGCGCCTCTTCGTCGCCTTCGACCTGCCCGAGGAGGTGCGAGCCGCCATGCGCCGGCGGCTGGCGAAGCTGCGCGCGCAGCTGCCGCGGTCGCGCTGGGTCGACCCCGACCAGGCGCACCTCACCCTGGTGTTCCTCGGGCACCACCCCGAGCTGCGGCTGCCTCCGTTGCAGGCGGCGCTCGCCGACGTCTTCGCCCGCTACCCGCCGCGGGCGCTGCGCCTGCACGGCGGCGGCACCTTTCCCCAGGGACGGCCGGCGCGCGTCGCCTGGGTGGGCGTCAAGGCGCCGCCGGAGATGCAGCCGCTGCAGCACGACGTCACCGACGCCGCCGCCGGCGTGCTCGACTGGGAGCCCGAGAAGCGCCCCTTCCACCCCCACGTCACCCTCACCCGCTGCAACCCCACCTGGCCGCGGGCGCAGGTCGAGCGCTTCCACTCGGAGGTGCAGGGGTCGTGGGGAGAGGAGTTCGTGGCCCTCGAAGGAGTCCTCTATCGCAGTCGCCTGTCGCCACGCGGCGCGCAGTACCAGGCGCTGGCGCGGCTGCCGCTGCGCGGCGGCGAGCCCGCCGGCGGAGGGGCGGCGTGAGCGGAGTGCCCCTCTGGCTGGTGCTGCTGGCGGGCGCCTACCTGGTGGGCTCGATCCCTTTCAGCTGGGTGGTGGTGCGGCTGAAGACCGGCAAGGACGTGCGGCAGGTGGGCAGCGGTAACGTCGGGGCCACCAACGCCATGCGGGCGGCGGGCCGCGGCGCCGGCCTCGCCGCCCTGCTGCTCGACGTCGCCAAGGGGGTGGTGCCGGTGCTCGTCGCGCGCAGCCTGGGGGCGCCGCCGCTGGTGGAGTCCTGCGTCGCCACCCTGGCGGTGATCGGCCACATGTACCCGGTCTGGCTGCGCCTCCGCGGCGGCAAGGGAGTGGCCACCGCCGCCGGCGCGCTGGGCGCGCTGGCCCCCATTCCGGCGGCGCTCGCGGTGGTGGCGTTCGTCGCCGTGGTGGCGGCGACGCGCTTCGTCTCGCTGGGCTCGGTGGTGGCGCTGGTGGTCTTCCCGCTGCTGGTGCTCGTCTTCGCCGCCTTCGGGGACTCGCCGCGCGACGTGCCCTTCCTGGTGAGCAGCGCGCTGGTGCCGGCGCTGTCGGTGTGGAAGCACCGCGGCAACATCCGCCGCCTGCTCGCTGGCACCGAGCGGCGGCTGGGGCGGTCGCTCGGGCAGCGCGCGTGAGAGGAAGGCGATGAAAAACGTCGCCGTCGTCGGCGCCGGCTCCTTCGGCACCGCCCTCGCCGTCCACGCGGCCCGCGCCGGTTGCGCGGTGACCCTGTGGGCGCGGCGCGCCGAGGCGGCCGCCGACCTCGCCCGCGAGCACCGCAACCGCCGCTACCTGCCGGAGGCCGAGCTGCCGGCGGCCATCAACACCACCACCGACCTGGGCGACGTCGTCGACCGCGACGTGCTGCTGATGGCGGTGCCGTCACACGGCTACCGTGAGGTGCTGCGCGCCCTGTTGGCGCGCTGGCGGGCGCCCGGCGAGCTACGCCTGGTCTCCGCCACCAAGGGGATCGAGGGCGAGTCGCTGGCGCGCATGAGCCAGGTCTCCGCCGAGGAGGCGACCAACGCCGGCGTACCGCTGCGCTTCGCCGCGCTGTCCGGGCCGTCGTTCGCCGCCGAGCTCGCCGCCGGCGTGCCCACCGCGGCGGTCATCGCCAGCGACGACGAGCCGCTGGCGGTGGTGCTGCAGGAGCTGTTGTCGACCCGCGAGCTGCGCCTCTACACCAGCCATGACGTCGCCGGCGTCGAGCTGGCGGGCGCGGCCAAGAACGTCATCGCCATCGCCGCCGGCGTCGTCTCCGGCCTCGGCTTCGGGCACAACACGCTGGCGGCGCTCATCACCCGCGGCCTGCACGAGATCACTCGCCTCGGCCTCGCCTACGGCGGCCAGCAGCAGACCTTCTCGGGGCTCGCCGGCCTCGGCGACCTGGTGCTCACCTGTACCGGCGCGCTGTCGCGCAACCGCCAGGCCGGGCTCGCCCTCGCCCGGGGCGAGGCGCTGGCGCGGCTGGAGAGCGAGACCGGCCAGGTGGCCGAGGGCGTGCGCACCTCGGTGGCCATCGCCCACCTGGCCGAGCGCCGGCACGTCGAGATGCCGATCTGCGAGCAGATGGTGGCGGTGATCCACGGCGGCAAGTCGCCGCGGCGCGCGGCCGAGGACCTCATGCTGCGCGAGCTCAAGCCCGAGGCGGCGCTCTGATCGCCCGCGGTGAGCTTCAGCGAGTGCCATTGGCGAGCGCGCCAGTGCGCGCGCCGGCCTGCAGCTCAGCGTAGAGCCGCGCGTAGCCTTCGCGTTGGTGCTCGAGCTGCGCCAGCAGCGCCGCGAAACCGGCGTCGCCGTGCAGCGAGGTGAGCAGGGGATCGATGGCGAAGAAACGACCGCACGGGTAGCCGTTGTGGGCCGCCGACGCCAGCTCGTCGACGGCGGTCGCGGTGTCGGCGAGCAGGGCGCGGATGCAGGCGAGGTCGTATTCGGCGTGGTGGTAGTGGCCGAACCCCTCGCGGTTGGCGACGATCTGCCGGGCCTCCTCGCGCGCCGCCGCGAAATCGCCACGGGCGGCGGCCAGCAGCCCGCGGATGGCGGCAGCCAGTCCGTGCCGGGAGTTCTCGGCAGCGATGCGCTCCGCCAGCGCCGCCGCCTCGGCGTGGCCGCCGAGCCGCAGGTGGCAGAGCGCGGCCTGGTAGAGGTCCCAGGGCGCCGGCATCGCCCGCGCCGCGTCGAGAGACGGGCGCAGCGCGGCGGCGAAGTCGCCGCGGTGGTACCGGCAGAAGGCCAGCTGGCCGATCCCGGAGTGGTAGCTGGGCGAGATCGCCACTGCCTGCTCGAGATGCCAGGTGCCCTCGTCGATCAGCCCGACATGGTAGAGCACGGTGCCGAGCCTTTGGTGAGCCTCGGCGAACCCCGGCCGCGCGGCGAGCGCCGCGTACAGGTCGGCGATGGCTCCGCCATGGTCCCAGCCCGCCTGCGGCGACCAGCGGAGGCGTCCGTGCGCGTAGCGCCCTTCCGGCAGCGCCGGATCGAGGCGCAGGGCCTCCTCGCACGCGGCCGCGGCGCGGGCGTACCAGTCCCCCTCGGGCTGGAAGTTGAAGGCCAGCCGCGCATAGGCATCGGCGAGCCCGGCCCAGGCGAGCGCGAAGGCGGGGTCGGCATCGCGCGCGCGCTCGAAGCAGTTGATCGCCGCCACATTGTCGGCGAGCGTGTCGCGCAGCAGCCGGGTGCGCCCCTGCAGGTAGAGGTCGTAGGCGGCGCCGGCCGGCGGCTGCCCGCGCGGCAGGGCGCGCCGGCCGCTGGGACCAGCGAGCGCCGCGGCGACGTTGCGCGCCACCTCGTCCTGCACGGCGAAGAGGTCGTCGGCAGCGGCGTCGAGCTTGGTGCTCCACAGCGGCGCGCCGTCGTCGGTGGCGAGCAGCTGTACAGTGACCCGCAGGCGCCCGCCGGCGCGCTGGAAGCTGCCATCCACTACCGAGTCGACGGTGAGCTGGCGGCCGGCCGCGACGGCGTCGTCGTCGGTGCGGGTGGCGAAGCGGAGGATGGCCGAGGTCGGCCGCACCGTCACCGCCCGCAGGTGGGCGAGCTCGGTGATGGTGGCGTCGGCGAGCCCCAGCCCGAGGTGCTCGCTGCCGGCGTCGCCGAGCAGGTCACGGAAGGGCAGCACCGCGACCGAGCGCGGACGCGACGGCGTCAACGCGGTCGAGGCGGTGAGCGGACGGGCGCGCGCCGCCGCCGCCCGCAGGCCGACGCGGTCGAGCAGCCGGTCGAAGCGCGGCTCGCCGCGCAGCGGGTCGAGCAGCGGGTCGACGGCGAGGTAGGCGAGGGCGTCACAGCGCTCGTCGCAGGCGCGCTCGAGGCTGGCGAGGGCGGCGTCGCGGCGGTCGAGCCCGAGCTGCACCAGCGCCAGGTGGTAGCCGGGAACCGGCTGGCGGGCGGCGAGCGCCTCGAGCTCGCCGAGCACGCCCGCCGCACCGGCGACGTCGCCCGTGCGCGCAAGCGCCAGGCCCACCCACGCCATGCCGCGCGTCGTCGCTCCGAAGAGATCGAGGAAGGAGCGCAGCGAGGGCAGCGCCTGGTCCCAGTCCCCCTGGCCGGCGTGGGCGAGCCCCAGCCAGTAGTGGCCGACGGGGAAGGTAGGTTCGAGCTCGACCAGGCGGCGAGCGGTGGCGGCGGTGGTCCCGAACTGGCGGCAGTAGTAGGGCGGCTGCGCGACGTTGGCGTTGACGATCAGCGACAGGGGGTCGAGCTCCCACGCCCGCCGCGACTGCTCGATGGCCTCGTCGGCGCGCGCCAGCACCGAGAGCAGGAACGAGTACCAGTGGTGGGTGGTGGCGTGGCGCGGATCGAGCTCGATCGCCCGCTGGAAGTCGCGCTCGGCGCCCACCCAGTCCCAGTCGTAGTGCATGCGCACCCAGCCGAGGGCGGCGTGCGGGGCGGCGAGCCCGGGGTCGAGCTCCAGGGCCCGCAGCGCGGCAGCCTTGGCGCGCGGCATCGCCTCGTTGGTCGGCAGCACGTCGAAGATCGAGTGACCGAGCAGCGCGTAGCTGTCGGCCAGCCCGGCCCAGGCCTGCGCGTAGCCCGGGTCGAGCTCGATCGCCTGCTCGAACGCCTTCGCTCCCTCGCGCAGGCCGCCGGCATGGCGCTTGTTCCACAGGTGACGTCCGCGCAGGTAGTGGTGGTAGGCCTCGAGGTTGGCTGGCCGGCGGGGTCCTGGGGACGCCGCCGTCAGGCGCAGCCGCAGCGCCTCGACGACCCGGGCGGCGATCTCCTCCTGCACCGCGAAGACGTCCCCCTGCGCGCGGTCGTAGCGCTCCGACCAGAGGTGGCAGCCATCGGCGATGTCGACCAGCTGCACGTTGATGCGCAGCCGCTCGCCGGCTTTGCGGAGGCTCCCCTCGAGCACCGTCTCGACGCGCAGCTCACGCGCCACGCGGGCGAGCGCGTCGTTCTGCCCCTTGAAGCGAAACGACGAGCTGCGCGCCGCCACCCGCAGGCCCTCCAGCCGGGAGAGGGCGTGGATGAGCTCCTCGGCGAGGCCTTCGCAGAAGTACTCCTGGTCGGCGTCGCCGCTGAGGTTGAGGAAGGGGAGGACGGCGAGCGTGCGGGCGCGCGGGGCGGCTGCGCCGGCGCCGCTGACCGGCGTGGCACCGGCGGTGAAGGCGTCGAGGTCGGCGAGCAGCTCGGCCACCGACGCGTAGCGCTCCTGCGGCCGTCTGACGAGGCAACGGCGCACCAGCGTGGCGAGCGCTGGGGGTGCCGGCTCGCCGCCCACGCGCAACGGCGGCGGGTCCTCGGTGAGCACGGCGCTGAGCGTCTCCAGCGAGGTGGCGCCGGCGAAGGCGCGACGGCCGCTGAGCGCTTCGTAGAGAACGGCTCCCAGCGAGAAGAGGTCGGAGGCGGGCACCGCGGGCTGGCCGCCGAGCTGCTCGGGAGCGGTGTAGCCGACGGTGCCGACGACGGTGCCGGCGCCGGTGAGGCTCTCCTCGCCGGCCACCGCCCCGTCGAGCCGCTTGGCGAGCCCGAAGTCGAGGATCTTCAACCGGCCGTCGGCGGTGAGGAAGAGGTTCTCGGGTTTGAGGTCGCGATGGACGATCCCCTTCTGGTGCGCCACCGCGAGGCCGGCGAGCGCCTGCCGCAGGAGCGCGAGCGCCTCGGCGAGCGGCAGCGGCCCGCGGCGCAGCCGCTCGCGCAGCGTCTCCCCCTCGAGCAGCTCGGTGACCACGTACGGCACGCCGTCCTGGCTGCCGACGTCGTACACCACCAGCAGGTTCGAGTGGTTGAGGGCGCTGGCGGCGCGCGCTTCCTGGTCGAAGCGGCGCAGCGCCTCGCGGCTGGGATCGCCGCCGCGGATCACCTTGATCGCCACCTCGCGTCCGAGGCGCGGGTCGCGGGCGCGATAGACCTCGCCCATGCCTCCGGCCCCCAGGAGCAGCACCACCTGGTAGGGGCCGAGGGGGGCGCCCGGCGGCAAGGTGGCCCCGGGCTTCGGCGTTTCCTCGGCGTGGGTGGGACCGGCCAGCGGCGGCGCCGGCTGGTCGAGCACCCCGGAGGAGCCGTGGCAGGCGAGCAGCTCCTCGACCTCGGCGCGCAGGGCCGGGTCGTCGCCGCAGCGCTCCGCGAGGTAGGCGCCGCGCGCCGTTGCCGGCAGCGCGAGGGCGCCCTCGAAGAGCGCGTCGAGCCGCCGCCAGCGCGCCTGCTGGCGTTGCTGCGGATCGTCCTCGGCCGCTTCCATGGATTGGCCCGCGGGATCAGCCGCCGGTGGTGGCGGCCGCGCCACGCGCCAGCCGCCGGTGCAGCCAAGCCCGCGCCAGCTGCCACTCGCGGCTGACCGTTGCCGGCGAGACCGCCAGCGCCTCGGCCGTCTCGTCGAGGGTGAGGCCGCCGAAGTAGCGCAGCTCGACCATGCGCGCGCGGCGGGGATCGAGCTCGCCCAGCTCCGCGAGCGCCTCGTCGAGCGCCAGCAGGTCGGCCTCGCGCGGCGCCGTGCCCGGCATGTCCTCGTCGAGCACCACTCGCTGCCAGCCGCCGGCCCGCTTGGCCGCCCCGCGCTCGCGCGCGTGGTCGACCAGCACCCGCCGCATGAGCTGGGCGGCGACGGCGAAGAACTGCGCGCGGTTGGCCCAGGCGGTGCGGTGCTGGCCGGCGAGCCGGAGGTAGAGCTCGTGCACCACCGCGGTGGGACGCAGGGTGTGCTCGGCGCGCTCCCGCCGCAGCTGGCGGGCGGCCTGCTTGCGCAGCTCTTCGTAGACCAGCGGCAGCAGCTTCTCCTCGGCGGCGCGATCGCCGGCGCTCCAGGCGCGGAGCAAAGCCGTGAGGTCCTCGGGGGTGCCGTCCACTGGGGTGGCGCTTCTGGGCGACGGAGCTTCTGGGTAGGCGAACCTGCGGCAAGGGTAGGGAGCGGGACAGGCGAAGTCAACCTGCGGGCCGGCCTCGCTCGCAGCCGCGCGGGCTCCGCCCCCACGCGGCTAGAGGCTACGCCCGTGCGCCGGCCGGCCGTGTGTTAGAAATACCGGCCAGCATGGGGCATCAGACGGTCCTCGTCCTCGACTTCGGTGGCCAGTACACGCAGCTGATCGCTCGCCGGGTGCGCGAGAACCGCGTCTACTGCGAGGTGCATCCCTTCGACCTGCCGGAGGAGGAGATCGCCCACCGCCAGCCGATCGGCATCATCCTCTCCGGTGGGCCGCAGAGCGTCTACGCCCCCGGCGCGCCAGTGCGCGGCAGCGAGCTCTTCGAGCTGGGCATCCCGGTGCTCGGCATCTGCTACGGCATGCAACTGATGGCGCAGGCCCTGGGTGGCGAGGTGGAGCCTGCCGAGCACCGCGAATACGGCCGTACCGAGATCGAGATCGACTACGCCGGCAAGCTGTTCGAGGGCCTGGAAGCGCGCGAGACGGTGTGGATGAGCCACGGCGATCGTCTCGCCGAGCTGCCGCCGGACTTCGTGCTCTGCGCCAGCACCCGCAACTCGCCCACGGTCGCCATCGAGAGCGAGCTGCGCCAGCTGTGGGGGATCCAGTTCCACCCCGAGGTGCACCACACCACCCACGGCGGCGAGATGCTGCGCAACTTCCTCTACCGCATCTGCGGCGCCACCGGCGACTGGCGGATGGCCGACTACCTGGGCGAGGCGGCGGCGGTGGTGAAGGCGCAGGTGGGTGACGGCAAGGTGATCTGCGCGCTGTCCGGTGGCGTCGACTCGTCGGTGGTGGCGGCGCTGCTGCAGCGCGCCATCCCCGGGCAATTCACCGCCATCTTCGTCGACAACGGGGTGTTGCGAAAGGGCGAGGCGCAGCAGGTGGTGCACCAGCTCGGCGATGAGCTACGCATTCCCATCCACCTCGCCGACGCCCGCGAGCGCTTCCTGCGCGCCCTTGCCGGTGTCGCCGACCCGGAGACGAAGCGCCGCCTCATCGGCCACACCTTCATCGACGTCTTCAAGGAGGAGGCGCAGCGGCTCACCGGCGTCGCCTTTCTCGCCCAGGGGACGCTCTACCCGGACGTCATCGAGTCGGTGTCGGTGAAGGGCCCTTCGGCGGTGATCAAGACCCACCACAACGTCGGCGGCCTGCCGGACGAGCTCGGCTTCGAGCTCATCGAGCCGCTGCGCTGGCTGTTCAAGGACGAGGTGCGCCAGCTGGGCCGCGAGCTGGGCCTGCCGGAGGAGATCCTGCAGCGCCACCCGTTCCCCGGCCCGGGTCTCGCCGTGCGCGTGCTCGGCGAGGTCAGCGAGGAACGCCTCGACACGCTGCGCGCGGCCGACGCCATCTACCTCGAAGAGCTGCACGAGGCAGGGTGGTACAAGAAGGTGGCGCAGGCCTTCGCCGTGCTGCTGCCGGTGAAGACGGTGGGCGTCATGGGCGACCAGCGCACCTACCACGACGTCATCGCCCTGCGCGCCGTCGAGACCCGCGACTTCATGACCGCCGACTGGAGCCAGCTCCCCTACGACCTCCTCGGCCGCATCGCCAGCCGCATCGTCAACGAGGTGCCGGGGGTCAACCGCGTGGTCTACGACGTCACCAGCAAGCCGCCGGGGACGATCGAGTGGGAGTAGAGGATCAGTCCGGTGGACCGGGCTCGCGGAGGCTCTCCCGCAGCACCCGGCGAACAGTCTCGATCAGATTGGCGGGACTGAAGGGCTTCTGCAGGAACGCGGCGGCTTCGGTAAGCGCGCCGTGCTGGGCGACCGCTTCGTCCGAGTAGCCCGACATGTAGATGATCCTCACCTCGGGTCGGAGTGCTCGCACCCGCGCGGCCAGCTCCGGGCCGCTCAATCCAGGCATCACGATGTCGGAGAGGATCAAGTCGATGGGGCCCTCATGAAGGGCGGCGGCCTCGAGCGCGCTCTTGTGTCCAGAGGTCGCCAGAACGGTGTAGCCGG
>DASYUP010000677.1:0-7382 GCA_036001185.1 Thermoanaerobaculia bacterium | reverse complement strand
GCGCCGAGCTGCTGCGGTTGCGGCCGGCCTGGGCAGTGCCCATCGGGCGAGGCGACCGCAGCATCGTCTCCACGCGCCTCCAGCTCGCGCCCCCGCGCTAGGATCGCCGGCATGTGGAAGCTGCTCCGCGACTGGCCGTTGTTGCGCCAACTGCGAGAGGGAGGCGACGGCACCGGGCCGGAAGCGATGAGCCGCCGCACCCGCGAGCTGCAACCGAAGACGGCGGGGGCGCAGGTGGCGCGCTCGGTCTGCCCGTACTGCGCGGTGGGCTGCGGCCAGCTCGTCTACCATCGCGATGGCGCGCTGCTCGCCATCGAAGGGGATCCCGAGTCGCCCATCTCGCGCGGACGTCTCTGTCCCAAGGGCGCGGCCTCGCACCAGCTGCTCACCCACGCCGGCCGGCTGACGACGGTGAAGTACCGGGGGCCCTTCGCCACCAGCTGGCAGGAGATCCCGCTCGAGGAGGCGATGGACCGCATCGCCGACCGCGTGTGGGAGAGCCGCGAGCGCACCTTCGAAGAGGAGCGCGGCGGCCGGCGCCTGATGCAGTGCAGGGGCATCGCCCACCTCGGCGGCGCCACCCTCGACAACGAGGAGAACTACCTCCTCAAGAAGCTGTTCACCGGCGGCCTGGGGATCACGCGGGTCTCCAACCAGGCCCGTATATGACATAGCTCGACGGTGCCCGGTCTGGGCACCAGCCTCGGGCGGGGCGGCGCCACCACCGCCCAGCAGGACCTCAGGAACGCCGACGCCATCCTCATCATGGGCTCGTCGATGGCGGAGAACCACCCGGTGGGATTTCAATGGGTGATCGAGGCGCGTGAGCGCGGCGCCACGGTGATCCACGTCGATCCGCGGTTCAACCGCACCTCGGCGATGGCCGATCTCTGGGTGCCGCTGCGCGCCGGCTCCGACATCGTCTTCCTCGGCGGCATGGTGCGCTACGCGCTGGAGGAGGGGAAGGTCTTCCGCGACTACGTCGCTCGCTACACCAACGCGCCGATGCTGCTCGGCGACGAGCTGCGCGACACCGAGGAGCTCGACGGGCTCTTCTCCGGCTGGGAGGAGGGACAGCGCCGCTACGACCCGGCGAGCTGGGGCTATCGCGCCGCGCCGGCCAGCGACGCCGGTGGCGGTTCGCCGGGCGACGAGCCGGACAAGGGCGGGCACGGCAAGGAGCGTGGCGGCGAGGCGGAGGATGCCTCCAACCCCGAGCGCGACGAGACGATGCAACACCCACGCTGCGTCTACCAGGTGCTGCGCCGACACTTCGCCCGCTACACCCCGGAGATGGTGGAGCGCGCCTGCGGCGTGCCGCGGGAGTCGTTCCTCCGCGTCGCCAAGGCCTTCTGCGCCGCCTCCGGGCCGGAGCGGACCGGCGCCATCTGCTACGCCGTCGGCTGGACGCAGCACTCGGTGGGGGTGCAGATCATCCGCACCGCCGCCATCCTGCAGCTGCTGCTCGGCAACGTCGGCCGCCCGGGAGGAGGCATCCTGGCGCTGCGCGGTCACGCCTCGATCCAGGGCTCGACCGACATCCCCACGCTCTACGACATCCTGCCGGGCTATCTGTCGATGCCGCTCTTCGAGCGCGAGAGCGAGACGCTGGCCGGCTACGTCGGCAAGCACCGCACCGAGAGCGGCTGGTGGCACAACTTCGACAAATACATCGTCAGCCTCCTCAAGGCCTGGTACGGCGACGGTGCGACCGCCGGCAACGAGCTCGGTTTCGGCTTCCTGCCGCGGGTGGATGGCGACCACTCGCACCAGGGGTACTGGCTGGAGATGGCCGCCGGCAAGCTGGAGGGCCTGTTCGTCATCGGCCAGAACCCGGCGGTGGGAGGGCCCAACGCGCGCCTCGAGCGCAAGGCCCTGGCGCGGCTCAAATGGCTGGTGGTGCGCGACCTGGTGGAGGTGGAAACGGCGAGCTTCTGGTACGACTCGCCGGAGGTCGAGCGCGGCGAGCTGCGCCCCGCGGAGATCGCCACTGAGGTCTTTCTGCTTCCCGCCGCCGGGCACGCCGAGAAGGACGGCACCTTCACCAACACCCAGCGGCTGCTGCAGTGGCACGAGAAGGCGGTCGAGCCGCCGGGCGACTGCACCAGCGAGACCTGGTTCGTCTACCACCTGGGGCGGCGGCTCAAGGAGCGTGTGCGCCGGAGCCGCCGCCGCCGCGACCAGCCGCTGTTGGCGCTCACCTGGGACTACCCGCTGCACGGGCCGCGGCGGGAGCCGGTGGTGGAGGAGATCGCTAAGGAGATCCACGGCCGGCGGCTGCCGGGGGAGGGGGAGAGTGACGGTAGCGAGCTGGTCGGCGGCTTCACCGATCTCGCCGCCGACGGCAGCACGGCCTGCGGTTGCTGGATCTACTCCGGCCTCTTCGCCGGCGGCGTCAACCGTCCGCGGCAGCGGCAGTCGCGCGACGCCCTCGGACACGGCTGGGGGTTCGCCTGGCCGGCCGATCGCCGCATCCTCTACAACCGCTGCTCGGCGCGGCCCGACGGGAAGCCCTGGAGCGAGCGCAAGAAGCTGGTCTGGTGGGACGCCACCGAGAAAAAGTGGACGGGGCTCGACGTGCCCGACTTCGCCCTCGGCAAGCCGCCCGACTACCGCCCGCCGCCGGGGGCCAAGGGGGACGACGCGATCGCCGGCGACCAGCCCTTCACCATGCATCCCGATGGCGTAGGCTGGATCTGGGTGGCCTCGGGCCTCAAGGACGGGCCGTTGCCGACGCACTACGAGCCCCTCGAGAGCCCGGTCGCCAACCCGCTCTACGGCCAGCAGGTGAACCCGGCGGCGCACGCGAAGGAGGGGCCCGACAACGCCTACGCGCGAGCGCTCGACCCGCGCTACCCGCACGTGCTCACCACCTACCGGCTGACCGAGCACCACACCGCCGGCGGCATGAGCCGCACGCTGTCGCATCTCGCCGAGCTGCAACCGGAGCTGTTCGCCGAGATCTCGCCCGAGCTCGCCGCCGAGCTGGGCATCCGTAACGGCGAGTTCGTGACGATCACCAACCCGCGCGGCATGGTGGAAGCGCGGGCGCTGGTGACGCCGCGCATGAAGACGCTGGTGGTCGACGGGCGGCCCGTCCACCAGGTGGGCCTGCCGTATCACTGGGGGCAGCGGGGCCTGGTGCGAGGCGACGTGGTCAACGACCTGGTGGCGCTCTCCCAGGAGCCCAACGTGCGCATCATGGAGGCGAAGGCCCTGGTCTGCGCGGTGGCCCCCGGCCGGCGCCCGCGCGGCAAGGATCTCTTGCGACAGCTGCAGACGGAGCAGGCGCGCGCGGACGAGCTCCGCCCCGACCAGGAATGACCACCACCGGCTTCCTCACCGACTCCACGCTCTGCATCGGCTGCAAGGCCTGCGAGGTGGCGTGCAAGGAGTGGAACGTGGTGCCGGCGGACGGCTTCCTCTTCACCGGCACCTCCTACGACAACACCGGCGCCCTCGGCGCCTCCACCTGGCGGCACGTGAAGTTCGTCGAGGCGACGCCGACGGTGGGGGAGGGGGGCAACTCGCCGGCGCTGCTCTCGTGGCAGTTCTCCTCCGACGTCTGCAAGCACTGCGAGGAGGCGGGGTGTCTCGAGGCGTGCCCCACCGGCGCCATCGTGCGCACCGAGTTCGGCGGCGTCTTCATCCAGCCCGACGTCTGCAACGGCTGCGGCTACTGCGTCGTCGGCTGTCCTTTCGGTGTCGTCGAGAAGCGGCCCGACGACGGTCGCGCCTTCAAGTGCACGTTCTGCTACGACCGCCAGCTCGCCGGCCTGCAGCCGGCCTGCGCCAAGGCCTGTCCGACGCAGTCGATCCTCTTCGGTGAGCTGGACGCACTGCGCGATCGCGCCGAGCAACGCGTCACCGAGCTGCATGGCCGCGGCATGAGCGACGCCGTGCTGTGGGACGCGCGCGGCACCAGCGTCGGCGGCACGCACGCGATGTTCATCGTCCGCGGCGACCCGCGCGCCTACAACCTGCCACCGGCGCCCGAGGTGCCCACCGTCTACCAGCGCGACGGCTGGCGCTCGGCGGCGTACGCGGCCGGCGGGCTGCTGGTGGCGGCGCTGGGCGCCTTCCTGCTCGGCGGCCGCGACGGGGGCGGGCGGTGAGGCGCCGTCCGGACGCCGACAGCGAGGAGCGTCTCGACGAGCTGCGCCGCCAGGGCGCCGCCCTCGGGGCTGGCGGCGGCGTGTTACCCGAGGCTGGCGTGCGCCCCGCGGGCGCGCCCATGCCGGTGGCCTCGGCGGCGACCGGCTACTACGGCCGCCCGCTGCTCAAGGAGCCGACCTGGACCTGGGAGGTGCCACTCTACTTCTTCGTCGGCGGGGCGGCCGGGGCGGCGGCGGTGGTGGGCGCCGCCGCGCGCGTCGTCGGCGCCGGCGACGAGCTCGAGCGCGACGCGCGGTGGGTGGCGGCCCTCGGCGGCGCGCTGTCGGCGCCGCTGCTGATCAGCGACCTCGGGCGGCCCGAGCGCTTTCTCAACATGCTGCGCGTGTGGAAGCCGCAGAGCCCGATGTCGGTGGGTGCCTGGACGCTCACCGCCTTCGGCAGCAGCGCCGCTGCCGCCGCCTTCGCCGAGCTGCTGGGCCGGCGCGGCGTGGCGCCGGTGCGGTTGGTGGGCGACGCCGCCGGCCTGCTCGCCGCCGCCACCGGGCTGGTGATGACGACCTACACCGGCGTGCTGGTGGGAGCGACGGCGATCCCGGCGTGGAACCGCAGCGTCGCCGTGCTGCCGGTGCACTTCGCCGCTTCCAGCCTCGGTGCCGCGGTGTCGCTGCTCGAGCTGCTCGGCCACGACCACCCGGCGCTCAACCGGCTCGGCATCGCCGCGGCGCTCGTCGAGGTAGCCACCGGCGCCGTCCACGAGCTCGACGCCGATCCGGCCCACGCGCCGCTGAAGCAAGGGACCAGCGGTGCGCTGGTGCGGGCCGGGGGAGTGCTCTCGGGGCCGCTGCCGCTGCTGCTGCGGCTGGCGGGACGGCGCCGCGCCGCCGCCGTGGCGGCCCTTGCCGGCTCCCTGCTGACCCGCTACGGCTGGGTGGCTGCGGGCCACGCCTCCGCGCGGGAGCCGGCGGTGCCGCTCCAGCTCGAGGCGCCGGCCACCGGGGCGAGAGCGAAGCGCGATCCGGTCGGTCGGTGAGCCTGGCGCGGTAAACCTGACACGCAGCCGGCGCCTTTCGGTGGTGACGCGTCGGCGCGCGTCTTACGAAAACCCCTCAAAGCCTTGAGTCGATTGGGCGGGCGATGTCGGCATGCGCCTTGCCAGGATCACTGCATGGATTCCGTTTACCTACTCGTGAGCGGTCCTCGGCGCTCTCATCCTCGGGGAGGAGTAGCGATGTCATCCAGGGCCTTCGTGTGCCTGATACTCGTTCTGCTCACCACGGTCGCTGCGTCCGCGGCGGCGCAGCCGGTGGGCCTCTGGGCCTCGATCGACGCCGCCAAGTCCTTCGTCGGTCGCGCCGATCGTCCGGTGGTCACCGTGACCCTCGGCAACGATTCCGCGCGCGACCTCTACGTGGTCGCCTGGCAGACGCCCTTGCGCGGCGTTCAGGGGAACCTCTTCGACGTGCGCCGCAACGGCGAGCCGGTGGCGTACCTCGGCCCGCTCGTCAAGCGAGCGGCGCCGCGGGCCGGCGACTACCTGCGGATTCCGGCCGGCGACGCGCGCTCCGTGCGCGTCGATCTCGCTGCCGCCTATGATTTCTCGCGCGGCGGCGAATACACCATCCAGTACCGGACGGCGCTGCAGGACGCGTTGCGCGACGACGCGCCGGCGGCGATCGACGTCACCGAGGTCGCCTCCAACGTGGCCATCGTCGCCGTCGAGCGTGACGAGGGCGCTGCCCGCTTCCTCTCCGAGGCCGCCCGGCACATCCACGACAACGCCTCCACCGGCTTCGTCGGCTGCAGCTCGTCGCGGCAGGGCTCGCTGAAGACGGCGCGCGCCAACGCGACGACGATCGCCGGCAAGGCCGTCGACTGGCTGGCAGCTCACGAGGGCGACAGCGCCTACACCACCTGGTTCGGCGTTTTTACCTCGTCTCGCCTGTCGAGCGTGCAGAGCCACTTCACCAAGATCCGCTCGGCGATGGCGAACGCGGCGGTGACCTTCGACTGCACCTGCAGCGACAGCGCCTACGCGTACGTCTACTCGTACGACCCTTACACCATCCACCTCTGCCGGGCCTTCTGGTCCGCACCGGCGCTGGGCACGGACTCGAAGGCCGGGACGCTGGTCCATGAGATGAGCCACTTCCGCGTCGTCGCCGGCACCGACGACTGGGCTTACGGCCAGAATGCCTGCAAGAACCTGGCGAAGAGTAGTCCCCTCAAGGCCATAGACAACGCCGACACTCACGAGTATTACGCCGAGTCCAGGCCATAGAATGTCGGGTCGTCCCCTGGGACGGGGGCGCCGCCGTCGCCGCGGCGTCGTTCTTCAACGCGAGTGAGAGAGGAGCCGAGATGCGAGGGAAGTTGTGGGTGTGCGCGATGGCGGGGTTGCTGCTGGCTGCCGCTCCGGCGGCGGCGACGGTGGGCGGTCTTACCGCCACGGTCGAGAGCGCGAAGTCCGTGATCGGCCGCGGCGAGCGGCCGGTAGTGACGGTGACGGTCCACAACGATTCGCCGCGCGACGTCTACCTGGTGGCCTGGCAGACGCCGTTCCGCGGCATCCAGGGCAACCTCTTCGACGTCCGGCGGGACGGCGCTGCGGTCGCTTACCTCGGCCCGCTGGTCAAGCGCGCCGCGCCGGGGCCCGGCGACTACCTGCGCCTCGGCGCCGGAGCGGCGCGCTCGGTGCGCGTCGACCTATCGGCTGCCTACGACTTCTCGCGCCCGGGCGAATACAGCATCCAGTACCGTGTGGCCTTGCAGGACGCCCTGCGTGACGCGACGCCGACGGCCATCATCGACCTCGCCGAGCTGAGCTCCAACGTCGCCTTCGTCGGCGTCGAGCGCGACGAGCGGGCCTCGCGCTTTGCCGACGAGGCGAGCCGAAGGGTCACCGCCGCGGCGGCGAGCAATAGCTACGTCAGGTGCTCAGCGTCGCAGCAGAGCGCCCTGGTGACGGCGCGTGGCAACGCCGACGCCATCTCCGCCGACGCCATCAGCTACCTGTCGAGCCACTCCAGCAGCACCGCCGGGGCGCGCTACACGACCTGGTTCGGCGCTCGTGACAGCGCTCGCTATACCACGGTGCAGCGCCACTTCAACAGCATCAACCCGGTGTTCAGGAATGCAGCGATGACCTTCGACTGCAAGTGCAAGCAGAAGAACACCTATGCCTTCGTCTATCCGAATCGGCCCTAGGAGATCCACCTCTGCGGCGCCTTCTGGACGGCGCCGGCGCTGGGCACCGACTCCAAGGCCGG
>DASYUP010000676.1:0-4314 GCA_036001185.1 Thermoanaerobaculia bacterium | reverse complement strand
AACCATGTGGCTGCTGGGTATGGTCTTCCTGATCACTTCGTCACTGCTCGGGTCGATCAACTTTATCGTCACGATCGTGCAGCTTCGCGCCAAGGGTCTGACGTTCTTCCGGCTGCCGTTCTTCGTCTGGGCGCAGTTCGTCACGTCGTTCCTGCTGCTGCTCGCCTTCCCGGCTCTGCAGGCAGCGGGCGTCATGCAGCTGATGGACCGCGTCGCCCACACCAGCTTCTTCCTCCCCAGCGGCCTGGTGGTGTCCGGGCAGGTGGCGAAGGTGAGCGGTGGGGGCTCGCCCATCCTCTGGCAGCACCTCTTCTGGTTCCTCGCCCATCCCGAGGTCTACGTGCTGATCCTGCCGGCGATGGGTATCGTCGCCGAGGTGATCGCCAACAACACCCGCAAGCCGTTGTGGGGCTACCGGCCCCTGGTGCTGTCGGTGATCTCGATCGGCGCCCTGTCGTTCGTCGTCTGGGCCCACCACATGTTCATGACCGGCATGGGCACCGTGATGTCCACCTTCTTCCAGACCACGACGATGATCATCTCCATCCCCTCGGTGATCATCCTCACCTGCCTCATCCTCTCGCTGTGGGGTGGCTCGATCCGCTTCACGCCGCCGATGCTCTTCGCCCTCGCCTTCCTGCCGATGTTCGGCATCGGCGGGCTCACCGGGCTGCCGCTCGGCCTCGCCACGCCCGACATCCACTTCCACGACACCTACTACGTCATCGCCCACTTCCACTACGTGGTGGCGCCGGGGTCGCTGTTCGCGCTCTTCGCCGGCATCTACTACTGGTACCCCAAGGCGACCGGCCGCTTCCTGTCGACCAAGCTCGGCCACCTGCACTTCTGGCCCAGCCTGCTGTTCATCAACGGCGTCTTCATGCCGATGTTCATCCAGGGCATGGCCGGCATGCAGCGGCGGCTCTACGACGGCGGCGCCAGCTACAGCCACACGCAGGGCGTGATCTGGCTGCACAAGGTGATCTCGTTCTCGGCCTGGGGCCTGGGGCTGGCGCAAATCCCCTTCATCGTCAACTTCTTCGTCAGCCGCAAGCGCGGCGCCCTGGCGCCCGACAACGCCTGGGACGCCACCACTCTCGAGTGGGCGGCGCCGTCGCCGCCGCCGCACGGCAACTTCGCCACCGCGCCGGCGGTCTACCGCGGGCCGTACGAGTACAGCGTCCCCGGACACCCGGGCGACTTCTACCCCCAGTTCGAGCCGGGGCCGGAGACGCCGGAGCCAGTCCCGGGCAGCCCGGCGCCGGCGCACGCTTGAGGAGCGAATAACGCAATGTCCACCGCCATCCCGTACACCGTCGAGCTGCGGCCCGACAGCGGCCTCAACAACGTCAAGCTGGGGATCTGGCTCTTCCTCGCCTCCGAGGTGATGCTGTTCGGCTCGCTCTTCGCCGGCTACATCCTGCTGCGCACCGGCAACCCCGAGTTCGGGGCCGGCTCGGAGCTGCTGTCGATCCCGCTCGCCACCCTCAACACCGCGGTGCTGATCACCTCCTCGGTGACCATGGTGATGGCCTGGGTAGCGGCGATGGAGCGCAACCTCGGCAAGCTGCGGCTGTTCATGGGCAGCACGGTGGCCCTCGGCGCCGTCTTCATGGTGGTCAAGGCGTTCGAGTACCGCGCCAAGTTCCACCACGGGGCGCCGCCGTCGTACAGCACCTTCATGGCCTGCTACTTCACCTTCACCGGCCTGCACGCCCTGCACGTGCTGGCCGGCATGTGCGTCAACTTCTACTTCGGCTTTCCGGGCGCCAAGATGATGCGCACGGCGCCGCAGCAATACGCCAACCGGGTGGAGACCGCCGGCCTGTTCTGGCACTTCGTCGACCTGGTGTGGATCTTCCTCTTCCCCGTGCTCTACCTGCTCAACTTCCAGCATTCGTGACCACCCGGCGACGAACGAGGGACCCATGGAACATCTCGACACCCACGATCATGTAGATCTCAAGAAGCACGTCCGCACCTACATGATGGTGTTCGGCGGGCTGATGGTGCTGACGCTGGTCACCGTCGGCGTCAAGTACCTCCACCTGCCGGTGGTGCCGGCCATCCTGGTGGCACTCGCCATCGCCACGGTCAAGGGCTCGCTGGTCGCCTGCTACTTCATGCACCTGATCTCGGAGCGCAAGCTGATCCTCATCCTCATGCTGGCGACGGTGTTCTTCTTCTTCGGCGTGCTGCTCGGGCCGACGCTGACCGAGCTCAACGAGATCAATCCGATTCGGTGAGGATGCCGTGTCGCTGAAGGCCTTCCATGTCATCTTCATCAGCGCCGCCGTGGTGCTCGCCATCTGGCTCGGCTGGTGGGCCATCGATCAGCGGCAGCAAGGTGGTGAGGGCAAGTACCTGCTGATGGCGACGCTGTCGTTCCTCGCCGCCGCCGGCCTCGTCGTCTATGAGGTCTGGTTCCTGCGCAAGACGCGCAAGGTGAGCTCGTGGTGACCTACCTGCTCGCCTGCAGCGTCTGCTGGGGGGCCGCCCAGGACCCCATCATCCACGGCACCAAGCTGTCGATCGTCTTCCTTCTCGCCCTCACCTACCTGCTGCTCGGCGGCGGCATCGGCATGGTGGTGTTGGTGCGCAAGAAGCACCGCGCGGCCCTGCCGCCCGAGACTCCCGAGGAATTGAACCGACATGACTAACTGGCTCGGTCTGCCGCAGATCGCGTCGGCCCACGGCGCCGACATCGATCGCATCATCGTCTGGGTACACCTGCTGATGTTCATCATGTTCGTCGGCTGGACCGCCTTCTTCCTCTACATGCTGGTGCGCTTCCGCCGCCGCCGCCACCCGACGGCGGAGTATGCCGGGCTGCGCACGCACGCCACCCGCTGGGTGGAGTGGGGTGTGGTGGTCGCCGAGCTGGTGCTGCTCTTCGGCTACTCCATCCCGCTGTGGTCGGAACGGGTGGACGACTTCCCCCCCGAGGACCAGGCAACCGAGGTGGTGGTGACCGGTGAGCAGTTCGCCTGGAGCTCCCACTACGCTGGCAATGACGGCATCTTCGGGCGCAGCAAGCCGGAGCTGATCGACGTCAACACCAACCCCATGGGCCTCGACCGCAGCGACCCGCACGCCAAGGACGACGTCGTCACTGTCAACCAGCTCCACCTGCCGGCCAACCGGCCGGTGATCGTCCGGCTGCGCAGCAAGGACGTCATCCACAGCTTCATGCTCAACGAGTTCCGGGTGAAGCAGGACGCCGTCCCCGGCCTCACCATCCCGGTCTGGTTCGTGCCCACGGTGACCACTGCCGAGATGCGGCAGCGCACCGGCAACCCCAAGTACGAATACGAGATCTCCTGTGCCCAGCTGTGCGGCATTGGCCACTCCAAGATGCGCGGCTTCGTCACCGTGCATCCGGCGGCGGAGTTCGATGCCTGGTTGAAGCAGGAGTCGACCAACGCCGCGGCGCAGAGCAGCGGCGACACGTTCTGGCAGTAAGCTGAGGGCCAAGCGGGGTGGCCGGCACTCGCCGGCGCCCCCCGCCGGATCATGCTCGTCCGCTACGTTCTGCTCACCCTGCCCATCCACCGGCGCTCTTTCGCCGAGTACTACGAAGAGCACGATGAAGACGTGCGGGCGCGCCAGGCAGAGGTCGAGCGCGAGTGGGGCGGGCAGCCGTTCGAGGAGCTGCCGCCGCACATCCGTATCGGCTGGAAGGACCGCTGGTACTGGCCTCCCTGGTTCTTCAACGACATCGTCGGCTACCTGAAGATCGGCTCCGACGCCGAGGCGGCACTGCTCGCCGACGTCTTCGTCGAGCGCCGGCACTTTCCGCACACGGCGCCCGAGCGCTTCAGCCGCCGTGGGTCGGGCGAGGCAGACGACCGCGAGATCATCTTCCTCGCCAGCCTCGAGCGGCGGCCGGTGACCCTCGGCGACAACGCCTCCTACGCCGCCGCCTGCGATCGCCTGGTGGAGGACGGCCGCCAGACGGTGCGGCAGCAGGGGCACGGCCTGCCCAAGGCGGAGGTCTGGCTGCCCGGCTTCGATCTCTCCTGCTTCGACCTGGCGCGCGCCGACCAGCAGCTGCGCGAGCGCTTTCCCGGGCGTACCGATCCGCGGTAGCGGGCGCCTATTTCAGCCCGTGCTTGCGCAGGAAGTAGCCGAGGTTGCGCTCGTCGATGCCGAGCAGGCGGGCCGCCTGCCGCTTGCTGCCGGCGGCCTCGGTGAGGGCGCGCTCGAGCAGCCGCCGCTCGGTGCGCCGCAAGGTCTCCCGCAGGTTCAAGCCGTCGCCCCCTTCCGTCGTTGCCGACTCCGGCACCGGTGGAAAGAGCAGGCTCGCCGGGCTGA
>DASYUP010000675.1:0-4868 GCA_036001185.1 Thermoanaerobaculia bacterium | reverse complement strand
CAGGCGCCCGCGGGCCTTGACGTCGGCGACGTTCGTCGCGAGGGCGGCACGCGGCACCCCGGCAAGCAGGAGCGCTGCGGCGGCGAGCGTCGCCGGCAGGCGGACACGGCGACGGACGGTGTGCGAATTCATCGGCTTGGGCTTCTCGATGCTACCCGTCGCCCGGCGCCGAGTCCAACGCTCGCCGGGACGGCCCGGCTGGCCGCCGAGCCTTCTCATATACTTACGGTAGTGAGCGAGGGCACTTCCGAGCCGCGTGTCCTGCCGCGGCCCGAGCACCCGATCTCCCGCAAGGACATCTCCCCCAACGCCCTCAAGGTGCTGTACCGCCTGCACCAGCGGGGGCACAAGGCCTACCTGGTGGGAGGGAGCGTGCGGGATCTGATGCTCGGGCGGCGGCCCAAGGACTTCGACGTCAGCACTGACGCCAGTCCCCAGGAGGTCCGCCGGCTGTTCCGCAATTCGCGGATCATCGGCCGCCGCTTCCGCCTCGTGCACGTGGTGTTCGAGGGCGAAGTGATCGAGGTGTCGACCTTCCGCGGCGCTCCCGAGGCGGCGGAGGTGGGCGGCGGTCCGCCGGCCCCCGAGGAGGAGCTGCTGGTCACCAGCGACAACACCTTCGGCACCCCGCGCGAGGACGCCTTCCGCCGCGACTTCACCGTCAACGCCCTCTTTTACGACATCGAGGACTTCTCGGTGATCGACTGGGTGGGGGGCATCGAAGACCTGCAGCGACGCGTCATTCGGGTGATCGGCGACCCGGACCTGCGCTTCCAGGAAGATCCGGTGCGCATGATGCGGGCCTGCGAATATGCGGGGCGCCTGGCCTTCGGCATCGACGCCGCCACCCAGGAGTCCATCCACCGCCAGCGCCAGAAGGTCGAGCTCGCCTCGCCGGTGCGGGTGACGGAGGAGATCCTGCAGCTGCTGCGCTGCGGCCACGCGGGGGCGGCGGTGCAGTGGATGCTCGAACTGGGCCTCTTGGAGGTGCTGCTCCCCGAGGCGTACGCCATGGTCGGCGGCGGCGCCGCCGGCGTCGGCGACTTCGGGCGCCTGCTGCCCACCGTCGACCGGCAGGTGGCACGGCTGCGGGAGCAGCAGCGCGAGCTCTCGGACGCCACCCTGCTGGCGGTGCTGCTGCTGCCCAAGGTGCTGCAGCGGCGAGACGACATCGAGGCCATCGACCAGCGGCCGATGAGCCGCTCGGCGCTGCGGCAGCTGGTCGACGAGACGGTGGCGCCGTTTGCCGCCCGCCTGGCGTTGTCGCGGGCGCGGGCGAGCCAGCTCAACCACGCCCTGGTCGCCTTCCACCGCCTCTGCGAGCCCGGCTGGACGCCGCGGGCGCGCGTGCAGATGGCCCGTCGCGCCTACTTCGAGGATGGCCTGGCGCTGTTCGAGCTGATGGTCGAGGCGACCGGCGAGGGACGCGAGGCGCTGGCCGCGTGGCAGGCGGCCGCCACGCAGCGCGGCAGGCTCGACGAGTCAGCGAAACCGCCGTCGCCAGGCGCCAGTGCCGCTGCTGGAGGGCTGGTCGTGGGAGCTAAGGGGGAGGGAGGAGGAGGGGAGGCCCCGCTGGCCCGACGCCGGCGGCGCCGTAGACGCCGCCGGCGCGGGAGTGATGCGGCGCGGGGGGCGGGTTAGGACCGCCCCGTCCGCTTCTGCTTCGAAGCTACTTCTTCTTCGTCTTCTTGGCGGCCGCCTTCTTGGCGGGAGCCTTCTTCTTCGGAGCAGCCTTCTTCTTCATCGCCATTTGGGAACCCTCCTTGTTAGGAACCCGATGAAAGAACAGTACCACACTTTATTGTGGGGTGGAAGCCCCCCGCCCCAATTCGTAGGGGGCACTTGTGGGGCGGAAAGCTCCCGCCCCTACAGATAGGGGGGCTCCCCGGCGGCTGAAGCGAGCTGGCGGGCCGCCGTGATACCTTGCCGCCGGACCGCGAAAGTGGTGAGGAAGCGATGCGCTGGATCGTCGAGTTCTACCGCTCGAGCCTCGGCAAGAAGCAGGTGATGGCGATCACCGGCGCTCTGCTCTTCGGCTTCGTCCTCGTCCACATGATCGGCAACCTCAAGGTCTACGAGGGGCCGCAGGTGTACGATGCCTACGCGCGCGGCCTGCGCACCATCGGCATTCCCTTCGTGCCCGAGTCCGGCCTGTTGTGGATCGCCCGCAGCGTGCTGCTGCTCGCCGTGCTGCTGCACGTTCACGCCGCCTGGTCGACGACGCAGCAGAGCCACGCCGCGCGCACCACGCGCTATCGCCGCCGCGACGCGGTGCAGACGACCTACGCCGAGCGCACCATGCGCTGGGGCGGGGTGATCATCGTGCTCTTCGTGCTCTATCACCTCGCCCACTTCACCTGGGGGCTGCCGGTGGCGCCCGCCACCTTCGTGCCGCACGACCCCTACCTCAACTTCGTCAACGGCTTTCGCATCTGGTGGGTGAGCCTGATCTACGTCGTGGCGCAGGTGTTCCTCGCCTTCCACCTCTACCACGGGCTGTGGAGCATGTTCCAGTCGCTGGGGTGGGTGCCGCGCTCGCTGGATGGCACCGCGGCAGGCCCCGACTGGCGTCGCGCCTTCGCCACCACCTTCGCGCTCGTCGTCGCCATCGGCAACATCAGCTTCCCCATCGCCGTGCTCGCCGGCGTGGTCCGTTAGGGGGATCGATGGTCACCACCGCCGAGCCCGAGGTCGCGGCCTTTCGCCAGGCCGAGCGCCCGCTCGTCGCCCGCCTGCCGGAGGGACCGATCACCGAGAAGTGGGACCGCCACCGCTTCGAGCTCAAGCTGGTCAATCCCGCCAACAAGCGGCGCTTCAAGGTCCTGGTGGTGGGCTCCGGTCTCGCCGGCGGCGCCGCTGCCGCCACCCTCGCCGAGCTCGGCTACGAGGTGGAGTGCTTCTGCTATCAGGACAGCCCGCGACGCGCCCACTCGATCGCCGCCCAGGGCGGGATCAACGCCGCCAAGAACTACCAGAACGACGGCGACAGCGTCTGGCGCCTCTTCTACGACACCGTGAAGGGGGGCGATTTCCGCGCCCGCGAGGCCAACGTCTACCGGCTGGCGGAGGTCAGCCTCGCCATCATCGACCAGTGCGTGGCCCAGGGAGTGCCGTTCGCCCGCGAGTACGGCGGCTTGCTCGACAACCGCTCGTTCGGCGGCGCCCAGGTTTCGCGCACCTTCTACGCCCGCGGGCAGACCGGCCAGCAGCTCCTGCTCGGCTGCTACCAGGCCCTCTGCCGTCAGATCGAGGCGCGGAAGGTCGCCATGTTCCCCCGCGCCGAGATGCTCGACCTGGTGGTCGACGGCGGGCGCGCCCGCGGCATCGTCGTGCGCGACCTGGTCAGCGGGGAGATCAGGAGCCACGCCGGCGACGCCGTAGTGCTCGCCACCGGCGGCTACAGCAACGTCTACTTCCTCTCCACCAACGCCAAGGGATGCAACGTCACCGCCGCCTGGCGGGCCCACCGGCGGGGCGCCCTCTTCGCCAACCCCTGCTTCACCCAGATCCACCCCACCTGCATCCCGCCCTCGGGCGAGTACCAGAGCAAGCTCACCCTGATGAGCGAGTCGCTGCGCAACGACGGGCGCATCTGGGTACCCCGCCAGGCGGGCGACCAGCGGCCGGCGAACCAGACCCCCGAGGAGGAGCGCGACTACTACCTCGAGCGGCGCTATCCAGCCTTCGGCAACCTGGTGCCGCGCGACGTCGCCTCGCGGGCGGCCAAGAAGGTGGTCGACGAGGGGCGCGGCGTGGGGCCCAACGGCTACGGCGTCTACCTCGACTTCTCGACCGCTATCCAGCGGCTCGGCCGGGCCGTCATCGAGGAGCGCTACGGCAACCTCTTCGAGATGTACGAGCGCATCACCGGCGACAACCCCTACGAGGTGCCGATGCGCATCTACCCGGCACCGCACTACACCATGGGCGGGCTGTGGGTGGACTACGACCTGCAGAGCACGATCCCCGGCCTCTACGTCGTCGGCGAGGCCAACTTCTCCGACCATGGCGCCAACCGGCTGGGCGCCTCGGCGCTCATGCAGGGGCTCGCTGACGGCTACTTCATCCTGCCCTACACCATCGGCGACTACCTGGCGAGGTTCCTCGGCGAGAAGCGGATGAGCGCCGACGCTCCGGCCTTCCGCCAGGTCGAGCAGCAGGCGCGCGATCGCGTGCAGCGCTTCCTGTCGATCCAGGGCAGCCGCAGCGTCGACTCCTTCCATCGCGAGCTCGGGCACCTCACCTGGGAGTACTGCGGTATGTCGCGCACCGCCGCGGGGCTGGAGAAGGCGATCGGCCTGATCGGCGACCTCGAGCGCCACTACTGGCGCGACCTCAAGGTGGTGGGGGCGGGCGAGGAGCTCAATCAGTCGCTCGAGAAGGCGGGTCGCGTCGCCGACTTCTTCGAGCTGGCGCGCCTGATGTGCATCGACGCCCGGCATCGCCACGAGTCGGCCGGCGGCCACTTTCGCGAGGAGTACCAGACCGAGGACGGCGAGGCGCGACGCAACGACGACGATTACACCTACGTCGCCGCCTGGGAGTGGGCGGGACCCGGTGCGCCGCCGGTGCTGCACCGGGAAGCGCTCGAGTTCGAGCACGTGCACCCCAGCAAGCGGAGCTACAAGTGAGCAAGTCGGTCGTGATGAACGCCGTGAGCTACTCGGCGAGGGCCGCAGGGCCTCCCACGTCAGGGTCGGCGTACGAGGGTCGGTGCCACGGGGGCGGTGCGGTGAGGGCGCCGCGATGAGGCTCACTCTGCACGTCTGGCGGCAATCGGCGGGCGCCGCGCCCGGCGCCTTCGAGCGCTACGAGATGGCCGACGTTTCCGAGCACATGTCGTTCCTCGAGATGCTCGACGTGCTCAA
>DASYUP010000674.1:0-6349 GCA_036001185.1 Thermoanaerobaculia bacterium | reverse complement strand
AGGTAGGCTTGTGTTGTGATCACGCTCACTGAGAATGCTGCGGTGAAGGTCAAGTCCCTCATCGAGGCCGAAGGCGACGCGGAGCTCAGCCTGCGCGTGGCCGTCCGCCCCGGTGGTTGCTCGGGGTTCAGCTACGAGATGTTCTTCGACTCCGACATCGCTGCCGACGACGTGAAGTACGACGTCAACGGGGTGCGCGTGGTGGTCGACCCCTCGAGCGCCGGCCTCCTGCAGGGCGCCATCCTCGACTTCAAGGACGGCCTCCAGGGCGCCGGGTTCGCCATCGAGAACCCCAACGCCAGCCGCACCTGCGGCTGCGGCAACTCCTTCTCCTAGCCCGCCTCCTCGTCGCCCCCCCGGTTCTCGGTGCGATAGCGACTGAAATTCAGTCGCCACCGCACCGAGAAGGTCGGGGGTCAGGCGCAGCGGGTCAGTGGCAGGTGCCCGAGCCGCTGTCGCTGAAGGTCTTCCCTGCCTCGGGCAGGAAGTTCCAGTTGTAGCCAGTGGCGTGCAGCGTCAGCTGGAGCACGCCGTAGGTGTCGCTGTTGCGCACCTCGCTGTGCGGCTGCGCGGCGTTGAAGCTGTACAGCAGCCTGCCGCCGGTGCCGACCACCAGCTCGCGGATGCCGGTCAGCGGGTCGTCGCCGCCGGCGGCGTCTTGTGGCGCGAAGCGCTCGTAGACGTGGTCGTGGCCCACCAGCACGAGATCGGCGGCGCCCGCCTGCAGCGCTTCCCAGAACGGCTGGTAAGTGGCGTCGGTGCCGTGGAGGCTGGACGAGAACCGCGGATGGTGCCAGTAGGCAAGGGTGCAGGCCCCGGAGTGAGCCCGCAGGTCGGCGCCCAGCCAGGTGACCTGCGGCGAGGTGGCACCGCACCCACCCACCTGCTCGCAGTTGGAGTTGAGCGCCACCAGGTGCCAGCCGCCGAGGTCGAAGGAGTAGTAACCCTTCGCCGGGTCGCCGGCGGCGGCGCCGAAGTAGGCGAAGTAGCCCGCCGCCCCCGGCGTCAGGTATTCGTGGTTGCCCACCGCCGGGTGACTGAGCGCGCGCAACCGGCCCCAGGTGGGATCGAACGACAGCTGGAACTTGGCGAGGGTGGCGTTTTCGTACTGCAGGTCGCCGAGCAGCAGCACCGCCGCCGGATGCAGCGCCAGCGCCTGGTCCGAGGTGGCGCGCATGCGACAGGCCTTGGCGCTGCCGGCGCCGCCGTGGAACTCGGGATCGCCTGGGTCGCAGGCGATGTCGCCGGCGGCGACCACGGTCACCGGGCCCGCTGGGACGGAGCGGCCCGCTGCGGCGGCTGGGAAGGGGAGGGCCAATGCTCCGCTGAGCAGGCCGAGCAGCGCGAAGGGCGCCTTCCCGCGAGGACCGCGCATGCCATCCATGGTACGCCCCGCGTGCCCCGGCGCGTGGCGCGGTCCCGAAAGTGCCGACCGAGGGGGGCTACTGGCTGATCGCCGATTCGTCCGCCCGATACTGCTGGGCATCGACGAAGTCGAGGACGCCGGCGCGCGCCTCGCAGCGGACGCGGTTGGCCGGTGGCGGGTCGGAGTCGCCCAGGGTCCACGCGCGCTTGGCGTCGAGGTCGCTGGTGGCGATGAGGCGTTCCTGGCGGCGGCCCTCGTCGCTGTCGCTGTAGACGACCGTCACCTGCGGTGTGTTGCCGAGCGCGGCGGGGATCTCGATGCGCAGCCGCACCACCGGCTTGCCGTCGGCACGCGTGGCGGCCTGGCGCTCGACGGTGAGAGCCGAGCTCGGCTTGCCGCGGGCGGGGAAGACCTTGGCGTCGCTGAGGCGGATGCCCCACTGGGACTCGGTGGGCAGGGCGTCGAGCGCGTCTTCCCCACCCTCCAGCAGGCTCCACGGGATGGCCGGCGCCAGCCAGAGCTCCAGGTGATCGTCGTCGAGCCACGAGGTGGCGCCGCTGACGACCCGGTCGTCGTAGACCTCGACGATCAGCTCGTCGCGCGCCGTCGCCAGCACGCGCAGCTCGGCGGTCGCCGGGTCGGCGCCGCCGCCGAAGACGAGGAAGCCGTCCCCGTCGCCGGTCACGCGCGCCGCGCAGGTGCCGAGGGCGAGCGAGCGCCAGTCCTTCGTCGAGTAGTCGGCGCCGAGGTCGAGCCGGGGGATCCACACCGCCGACCGCCGCGCCGTCTCCCCGTAGCGCTGGTGCAGCGGGCGGGCGGTCGCCTCGTCCTCGCCAAAGCCGATCTCCTGGGTCTGCTCGCTGCGCCCTTGGTAGCGTTGCCAGTCCCACTCGCTGCGGTCCGTCGAGCCAGCCGCCGTGCGCTCGCCGTCGCTCTCCTCTGCGAGCTGCTTGAGCGGCGAGAGCTGGAAGACCTCGTGGCTGCGGCTGACGTTGCAGCCGTAGTAGGCCTCGTAGGTGCGCTCGAAGCGATTGGGGCCGACGGTGAACACAACGCTCCCCGCGGGACAGCCGGGCGAGGTGAGCCCATCGTTGCAGACGTAGGCGAGCGGTTGCGTGCGCGCCACCGCGCCCCCGGCGAGCACCACGAGGTCGTATTCGTAGGGCAGGCAGGGGTCGTGGGGCGACGCAAAGTCGGCCTCGGCGCTGTGCGCCACCTCGGCGACGAAGAGGGCCTGTCCGGCCGCGTCACTACCGGCACTCTCCAGCTTGACGAGCCGGCACGGCGCGGGCTGCGCCGCGGCCTGTGTTCCGGCCCGAGGAGTGGCACAGAGCACCTTCTCGATCGTCGCCTCGCCGGTCGGCAGCGCGTGCGACGGCGCCGCGGCGAGCGCCGCGGTGGCGATCAGCAGGAGGTCGATGTGCCACCGTCCGGGCCGCGTTGCGCCGCGCCACGGGCTCATGGTCTCGCCAGTCGCTCGAGCAGCGGCGCCGCCCGGTCGAGGGCGCGCCGATCCGCCGGCGGCAGGGCGGCGAGCGCCGCCGCCAGCACCGCCACGCGGCGGGCGCGGCCGGCGGCGAGCAGCGCCTCGCCGGCGCGGGTGGCACGGATGCGCTGCACCCGCCCGTCGTCGGGGTCGTCCTCGCGACGCACCAGCCCGTCGCGCTCGAGGTCCCGCACCAGTCGCGAGATGGTCGGCGGCCGCACCTGCTCGGCGGCGGCGAGCTCGCCAATGGTGCGCGGCCCGCCGAAGACCAGCACCGACAGCGCCGACAGGCGGGGGGCGGTGAGGCCGGCCGCGGCATCTTCGCCACGCAGGCGGCGCAGCAGGTGGACGGCGGCCCCGTGCAGGCGCTGCGCCAGCGCCGCGGCGTCGTCGGCGCTCGGGGCGGTGCTCGCGGGCCGCCGCCGGCGGGGGGGTTGACGCGGGGAGGGTGCGTGCATAGTATTTAGCTGTGCTAAGTAATATCATAGCAAGCGGCGACGAAAGGAGCAAGCACATGACGGCTACGCAAGTTGTAGCGGAGGCAACGACGCGGCCCACCGGCCTGGGGCAGATCGGCGTGTCGGTCGGCGACCTGGCGGCGATGACGGCGTTCTATCGCGATGCCGTCGCCCTACCCTTCCTCTTCGCCGCGCCGGGGATGAGCTTCTTCGACGTCGGTGGCGTGCGGTTGATGCTGTCGGAGCCCTCCAAGGGCGCGGAGCACCGTCACGGCTCCATCCTCTACCTCAACGTGGACGACATCGCCGCCGCCCATGCGGCGATGGTCGGGCGCGGCGTGCGCTTCGAGGGCAAGCCCCACGTCGTCCACCGCGCCCCCGGCCTCGAGCTGTGGATGGCCTTCTTCGAGGACCCCGAAGGCAACCTGCTGGCGCTGATGAGCGAGGTGAAGGTCGGGTAGGTCAGGGCGGCGTCAGCCTGGCGGCGCGGATGGCCGGCACCTCGACCACCCGCACGCCGCCGGCGGGTGGCTCCTCGACGGCGGCCACCAGCGCGGCGCACATCTGCGGCAGGGTGACGAGGCCGAGGCGGCGGGCGGTATCGCGGCTCTTCGGCAGCCGCTCAGCCAGCCAGTAGAGGGGCCGCAGCACCACCGGCCAGCGGTGGCCGGGACCGAGCACGTACCAGGGGCGCAGGAAGGTCGCGGGCACCCGGCTGGCCGCGAGCAGTGCCTCGACCCGCTCGCGCACCCGCCAGTAGGCGTGCATGCTCGGCGCCGGGTGGGCAACGCTGACGTAGACGACGTGGAGGGCCGGCCGGGCGGCCAGCGCCGCCGCCGCCGCCCGTCCAGCGGCTAAGTCGACGGCCTCGAACTGCGCCCCCTTCCACGGCGCCGGGTGGGGAGCGCCGACCAGCAGCAGCAGTGTGTCGCTCGGCACCAGCGGATAGGACGCGGCGTCGAGCGGGTCGCCGGCGATCACCTCGGCGCCGGCGGTGGCGCGGCGCTCCGAGCCCGGCCGCACCAGCAGCACCACCCGATGGTCGCGGGCGAGCAGCAGAGGGCAGACTGCCTGCCCGAGGTAGCCGGTGCCGCCGGCGACGAGGACCCGATCGGTGGTGGCCATCGTTCCATCGTACGGAACCAACCGACGGGCTGGACGACGATCCGCGCGGCACCGGCGGACGAGCACCCTGGTAGGGTGGGGCCGTTGGAGCCCACCCGCCCGCCCGCCGTCGCCACCGATCCACCCTCCTCGCGGTTGCCGTCGCTGCTCTCGGTGCTCGGTTTCGCCGCCGCGGTGCTCGGTCTCGCCGCCCTCATCCTGTCGGACAACCTCGTCTGCCGGAACCCGGTCGTCATCGCCGCGCAAACGGCCGCCGTGCTGCTGATGATCTGGGCGCGCGTCACCTTCGGCCGCCGCAGCTTCCACGCCGCCGCCACCCCCACTGCCGGCGGGCTGGTGACGCACGGCCCCTATCGCTTCCTGCGTCACCCCATCTACGCCGCCATCCTCTGGTTCGTGTGGGCGGGCGTGCTCTGCCACCACACGCTGCTCGGACTCGCCGGCGGCGCGGTGATCACCGCCGGCCTGGCGCTGCGCATGGTGATCGAGGAACGGCTGCTGCGCGCGGCCTACCCCGAATACGACGGCTACGCCGCCCGCACCCGGCGAGTGATCCCCTTCGTGCTCTGACCCGCGTGGCGGGTCTATCCCGAAGAGCGCAGCGACGAGGGATTGCGGCGTTCGAGGTCCGGGGTCTCTCGGTCCGCGATCAGGGACCCCTGCGCCGTCGCCAGTGCGCGCCAGGCCGCGCGTCCGAAGCCGGCCGCTGCGGCCACCGGGTCGCCGCTCGCCAGCGCCTCGGTCCACGGTAGGAAGCCGCCGTTCCACCCCCCGGCGTGCCAGCGTCCGGCGGGCAGCGGCGGCGCGGCGAACGCTGCCGGCCAGGGGTAGGCGATGGCGTAGAGGTAGGGCTCGGGGTCGCCCTCGTCGCCGGTCGAAAAACCGATGGTCACCGTCTCGTCCCGGTGGTCGGGCTCCGCCGCCTCCTAGCCGGGCACGGCGCGGCCGGAGAGCCAGCTCACGGCGAGGTCGAAGTGGTGCGGCCAGAGTTGGATCGGGCTCACCTCGCCGGGCAGCTCCGCCTGCAAGGCGCGGAAGGCGCGGTCGACGGTCAACAGCACCCGCAGGTAGGCCCGGCCGGCGGCGAGGTCGAGCTCGCCGCAAGTGTTGTCGGCGAAGGCCGGCAGCTCGACCATGGCGTGGGCGTCGAGCGCCGCCCGCAGCGCCGCGCGCCCCTCGCCACCGGGGTCGGCGCTCAGCGGCAGCCGCCAGCTACTGCCGTCGTCGACGATCAGCACCAGCTCGCCATGTTGGAGGTCGAGCTCGAGCTCGGCGCTGCCCATGGCGGTGGCGAACGGGCCGGTGGTGAGACCGCGGGCGCCGGGGATGAGGCCGATGTGCCACCAGTGCTTGCGGTGCGGGCTGCGCTGCCGGCGCACGGCGCCGCACAGCCGCGCCCAGCGGTGCAGGCGATCGCGGGTCGCGCGCCACTCGGCGAGCCGCAGCGGCGAGAGCGGCGCGCTCACGTCATCGCCTCGGCCGCCATTGCCGCCGCCGAGTCGTCGTCGGGTTGCTGCGCCGTCTCGCCCGCCATGGCGTGCGCCTTGCGCCCGCCGCGCTCGATGCGATCGGCGCCAAAGGGGGTGGCGAGCGGCCGCCGGGTAGTCTCGAGGGCGCGGTCGACGAGCGCCCGCGTGCCCTCGCGCAGCTCCTCGCTTCCCTGCACGAAGGCGACATTGTGCTCCATGTCCTCCGCTGACCAGCCGCGGGTGTGGGCGACGTACGGAAAGGGCGGAAAGACGCAGCCGATCTCGGCGAAGAAGCCGAGCATCGCGCCGGCCACGGCCTGCACGTTGTCCTGGCCGCCCGTGACGATGAAGCCGACCACCTTGTCGCGGACCAGCACGCGGTCGTGGATCGTGATCTGGTTCTGCACGCAGTTCAGGCGCTCGATCATCTTCTGGTAGAGCGAGC
>DASYUP010000673.1:0-2025 GCA_036001185.1 Thermoanaerobaculia bacterium | reverse complement strand
GCCCCGGTCTCGACCACGCCGGGATGTCGGTGTGGGCGACGGTCGGCCTTCTGCGCCGCGAGCTCGCCGGTGAGCTCGATGCCGCCGCCCTGCAGGCCGCGGTCGACGTTCACAACGGCGAGTTCGGCCGCTCCTACGATCGCTGGCTCGACGCCCTCTACGTCGACAAGTACGAGCTGCTGGGCGACGCCGAGCTCACCATCGCCTCCTATCTCTTCGACACCGGCATGTACTTCCTCGGCATCGCCGGCCCCATCTTCCGCGAGCCCGAGCTGCTGGCCCGCCCCACCTTCGGCGAGGACATCAAGCCGACCTGGGTGGCCTGGCAGGTGATGCGGCGCTTCAAGGCGCGGATGATCCACCTCGCGCGCTGGCGCCGCGCCGCCGGCACGTACGGCCGGCGCAACGTCGGCTGGAAGGTCTACCCGGCGCGCTTCGACGTCGACCGCAAGCGCTCCTTCGACCTGGTGATGGAAGGGGTCAAGGTCTGGGCCCGCGTCGAGCTCGATCGTCTGCGCTGGATGCTGCGCCACGGGCGGGTGGCCGCGGCGCCACCGGCGCCGCTGCTCGCCGGCGCGGTGGAATCGGTCGGCGACGGGGCGGTGGTGGCTGCGACGGACGCCGCCACTGGTATGGCGGCCGGCGCCGCCGCGCCCGCGGTCGCCAGCGAGGCGGCCGTCGCCTCCTGACTCTCCGACACTCATTCTCTCGTGGCCGACACCTTCCTCGCCGCCGTCGTCCAGCTCACCTCGACTTCCGACGCCGAGGCCAACTGGCGGAGCGCCGACTTCCTGGTGCGCAAAGCGGCGGCGCGCGGCGCCGCCCTCGTCGCCACGCCCGAGAACACCAACTACCTGGGGCCGCACGAGGAGAAGGTGCGGCGCGCCGAGGGGCTCGATGGCGAGACCTGCCGGCGCTTCGCGGCGCTGGCGCGCGAGCTGCGCATCCACCTGCTGCTGGGGTCGTTCAACGAGCGCTCGCCGGTCGCCGGGCACTGCTACAACACCAGCGTGCTGTTCGGCCCCGAGGGCACCCAGCTCGCCACCTACCGCAAGATCCACCTCTTCGACGTGGCGGTGGCGCCGGACGTCGTCTTCCAGGAGTCAGCGACCGTGGAGCCGGGTGACGCCCCGGTGGTGGCCGACACCCCCCTCGGCCGCCTCGGCCTGTCGATCTGCTACGACCTGCGCTTCCCCGAGCTCTACCGCGAGCTCGTGCGGCGCGGCGCCGAGCTGCTGGCGGTGCCCTCGGCCTTCACCCTCACCACCGGCAAGGACCACTGGGAACCGTTGCTGCGCGCCCGCGCCATCGAGAACCAGTGCTACCTGCTGGCGCCGGCGCAACACGGCCGCCACGACGACGGTGGGCTGCGGCAGAGCTGGGGGCACGCGATGATCATCGATCCCTGGGGGCACGTGGTGGCGCTCGCCGCCGACGGTCCCGGCATCGCCGTCGCCGAGGTCGACCGCGGGCGCCTGCGCTCCGTGCGCGAGCATCTGCCGGCCCTCGCGCACCGGCGGCTGTAGACGGCCATCAACCGCGCGAGCGGCGTCGGCGGCGCGCTTCCCGCGCCGCCCCGACTTGGGTAATCTCACCGCCTCATGGGACGACTGCCGCTGCTCGCCGCCTTCCTCGCCCAGGCGGGGATGCGTTCGCCCTACCAGCAGCTGAAGAACGAGATCCTCTCGGTGGTCGGGGTGTCGAAGGACGCCGTCCACATCTACATCGGCATCGGCTGCTTCCTGGTGTCGATCCTGGTGCTGCGCTTGGCGCCCACCGCCTACCGCGCCCTGTTGCTCGGCTTCCTGGTGTCGGTGGCGATGGAGGTGCTCGACCTGCGCGACAACGTGCGCTATCGCGAAGCGACGCGTGCGGTGGCGAGCCTGCACGACCTCTTCAACACCAACCTGCTGCCCTACCTGATCGTCGTGTCGCTGCGGCTGCGCCTCGGGCCGCCGGCAACGCGCAAGAGGGCGAAGAGCGGCTAGAACGGCGAGTCGGGCAGCGTGAAGCCGGCGCTCCGGT
>DASYUP010000672.1:0-10256 GCA_036001185.1 Thermoanaerobaculia bacterium | reverse complement strand
CCGATACGCTCACCGCCTTCCCTCGGCTGGGCCGGTGCGCCGTGCCGGCCCCGGTGTGGCGTCGTGGATCTGGAAGTCCGCCAACGACTTCCGGGCCGCCTGGTGATGCGGAGACCGCCGGCTTCGAGGTGGCACCACCGTTGCCTTGCGAGCTTCACATCACCGACCACCGGGTCGCCGAGGGACATATCATGAGATCGACAGACACTCGACCTGCGGGGCGCCACCAGCGCCGCTGCGCGAACGCCACCGTATGGTGGCTCGCTACCCTGCTACTCGCCGCCGCTCAGCTCGCCGCTACTCCAGCGGCGGCGCAGGAGCCTCCCCAGTTCCTCATCGAGCGCATCACCGTCGAGGGAGTGGCGCGCCCGGCGGCGCAGCAGATCGTGCGCTCCGAGTCGCGGCTCGAGGAGGCACACACCTACACCGAGCAGCAGCTTCGCCAGGCCGTCTACCGCGTCAAGCGCCTGCCCTTCGTCGTCGACGCCGACATGGCGCTGCGGCGGGGCAGCGAGCGCGGCGCCTACGAGCTGGTGATCACCGTCGAGGGCGTCAAGCCGGTTGCCTTCGGTCTCGAGGCAGTGGGCCACCTCCGCGGCGGCCGGCGCCTGCTGCACTCGAGCAATGACTATGTCGCCCTCGTCGGCACGCTCACCGCCCGGCGCTTCGTCGGTGGCAAGGGATTGCTGTTCGGCAGCTTTCAGACCGCCGTCGACGACCGTGACCGTACGGGCAGCGAGGTCATGCAGCTCGGCTACACGCGCTACGGCCTCTTCGCGCCGGGCGGCTTCGCCAGCATCGCCGTCTCCAGCGCCCTGGGGAGGGACTCCGGCGACAACCTGCAGGCTTCGCTGGAGCTCGGTGTCCCGCTGGCGGCAAACCATGCGCTCCGTTTCGGGCTCGCCCGGACCTGGGTCGACGCGAGGGGCCGGAGCTCGGGAGTGTCCGGGCTGCCCATTCCGACCGATTTCCACTTCGACAGTTACCAGGGGCAGGTGTCCTGGATCTACGACTCCACCGACGACCCCCTGTTCGCCACCGAGGGGTCGCGCACCACCGTCGACGCCGCCTACGCGCATGAGCGCCAGCGAGTAAGCGGCGGGGTCTTCTCCGGCGACGAGATCAACAACACCACGGTATTGCTCGGCGCCCAGGGGCGGCGCTACTGGCGGCTGACGCCCCGCCAGTCGGTGGCGGTCGATGGCGAGGCCTCTCACTCGCAGCAAGGCTTCGGCGGCAACGGCGGCTTCGGCTTCAACTCGCGGAGCAATCGCTTCGACCAGGCCGCGCTGACGGTGATCCACGCCGCCAGCCTGTGGAACGAGGAGCGGCGGGCACGACTAGGGGACCTGCGGCTGGAGACCGGGCTGGGCGCGTCGCGATCGACGACGCACGAGCCCGCCTTCGGTCCCGACGAGCACCGGACTACCGTCAATCTCGACACCGCGGTGATCTTCCGCAATGCCTGGGGCCTGGTGAAACTCGGGTTCCGCTACATCTATCTGCTGCGAGGGGGACGATGAGGCTGCCCCTCGGTCTCGCCGCGCTGCTGCTGGCGGCGGCGGCTGCCGCGGCGCCGACCGACGTGCCCGTCTACCAGCTCGCCCGCGACGGCACCCTGGTCATCGGCGCGCTCCCTGACGTGCTGTCGCGCCGGGAGGTGCGTCCCCACCTCACCACCGGCCTCACCACCAGCTTCGTCGTCACCACCGTCGCCCGGCGCGAGGGGGGTGCGAAGAGCCGCGGCGCGGCGCGTATCGACGTCCGTTGGGAACCCTGGGACGAGGTCTTCCTCACCGTCGTCGTCGCCGCCGACGGCCGGGTGCGGCGCGAGACGCTCGCCTCGTTCGAGCGGCTGACGGCCTGGTGGAGGGCGCAGGAGCTGCCGCTGGCGCGCGGGCTGGCTCCCGGCCCCTGGGAGGTCAGCGTCGAGCTCAGCGTGGTGCCCTTTTCGCAGTCCGAGGAGCGCGACGCCCAGCGCTGGTTCTCCACCACCGTGGCGTCGGGCGAGGCCGCGCCGCGCCCGGCGAGCGAGGGGGCGTCGCGGCTCGACGACGTCGTCGACCTGCTGATGGCCACCTCCATCCAGCGGCGCAGCATCGTTCGCTACGCCTGGAAGGCCGGCCCGCAGGCGGCGCCGGCCCATCGCTAGAGCCGGGCGCGCTGTGTATGCTCTGCCGCCACCGCCCGAGGCCTGGGTGAGATGCCGTTGAGCCTGCGCACCCCGCTGCTGACGATGCTGGCGCTCGCCCTCGGCTCGGCGCTGGTCTTCTACCTCTTCGAGCGCCAGCTCTCGCGTGCCTGGTTCGCCTTCGGCGTCCATCCCGACGTCATCTCTTCGGTGGAGCGCGCCCGCGACGACCAGAAGCGGCTGGCACAGCTCGACCCGGCGCAGGAGGCGAGCTACCGGCGGCGCTTCGACGAGGTGCAGAGGCTGCTCGCCCGCCTGCGGGTGCTCGAGTACAGCCGGCAGCAGATCGCCCGCCGCTACGAGATGGCGCTGCTCGGCCTGGTGATCGGCATCACCGTCCTCTCGGGCTCCGCCTACGCCTGGCGGCAGACGCGGCAGGAGCGCCGGCTCGCCCGCCTGCAGGCGGCGCTCGGCGAGCTCGCCGCCGGCCGCACCGACGTCCACGTCGGCGAGCGGGGTAGCGACCTCTTCGGCCGCATCGCCCGCATGGTGGAGGAGACCTCGCGGCGCATGGCGCGCGACCGCCGCCGCCTCGCCTCGCTGGAGAACCTTTCGGCCTGGCAGGAGGCGGCCCGCCGCCACGCCCACGAGATGCGCACCCCGCTCGCCGCCGCGCGCCTCGAGCTCGCCCGCCTGCGTGATCTGCGCCTCGACGCCGTGGACCGGGCGGCGGCGGAGGAGGAGCTGGCGCGCCTGCGCCATAGCGTCGAGCAGGAGCTCGAGCGGCTGAGCGTCTTCACCCAGCGCTTCACCTCCTTTGCCCGCCTGCCGCAGCCGGCACCCGCACGCCACGACCTCGCCCGGCTGGCGGGGGAGTTCGCGGCCCTCTTCGCCGCCGCCTGGCCGGAGCTCACCCTGCAGCTCGAGTTGCCGGCGGGCCCGGTCGTCGCCTTCGTCGATCCCGAGATGCTGCGTCAGGTTCTCGTCAACCTCGGGGACAACAGCGCCCACGCCCTGCGCGAGGCGGGCCGGCAGGGCACCCTCGCCCTGACGCCGGCGCTCTTCGCCGAGTGGGCGGCGCTCGACGTCGCCGACGACGGCCCCGGCGTGGCGGTGGCGCTGCGGGCGCAGCTCTTCGCTCCCTACGTGACCTCGCGGCGCATCGGCGAGGGGATGGGGCTCGGCCTCGCCATCGCCCGCAAGATCCTCCTCGACCATGGCGGCGACCTCGAGCTGGTGCAGACCGGCAGCGCCGGCACCACCTTCCGCCTGCTCTTCCCGCGGGCGCCGGCTGAGGAGGCGGCTTGAAGCGCATCCTGATCGTCGAGGACGACGAGAAGATCCGCGCCACTCTGCTCTACCAGCTGCGCGGCGAGGGCTTCGCGCCGGAGGCGGTGCGCACCGCCGAGGAGGCCTACGCCGCCCTTGCCGAGCGCGCCGGTCCGCCGCCGGAGCTGCTGCTGCTCGACGTGCGGCTGCCGGGGATGAGCGGCGTCGAGCTGATCCGCCGGCTGGCGGCGCGCAGCCAGCTGCCGCCCACCGTCATCGTCTCCGGCGAGGCCTCCATCACCGAGACGGTGGAGGCGCTGCGGCTGGGGGTCCACGACTTCATCGAGAAGCCGTTCAGCCGCGAGCGCCTGCTGCAGTCGATCGGCAACGCGCTGGAGAACGCCGCCCTCAAGGCGCGGGTGGCCGCCCTGGAGTCGCGGCTCGAGGAGGAGCCGGAGATCCTCGGCGAGTCGCCACCGATGCGGCGCCTGCGCGAGGCCATCGAGCGTGCCGCGGCGACCGACGCGCGGGTGCTCATCCGCGGCGCCAGCGGCACCGGCAAGGAGCTGGTAGCCAACGCCCTCCATCGCCGTGGGGCACGGCACCAGGGTCCCTTCGTCAAGATCAACTGCGCCGCCATTCCGGCGCCGCTGGTCGAGGGCGAGCTGTTCGGCCACGCGCGTGGCGCCTTCACCGACGCCAAGGCGCCGAAGGCGGGTCTCTTCGAGGAGGCGCACGGCGGCACCGTCGTCCTCGACGAGATCGGCGACATGAGCCTCGACTTGCAGGCCCGCCTGCTACGCGTGCTGGAGGACGGCCGGGTGCGCCGCATCGGCGAGACCCGCGACCGCGAGGTCGACGTGCGCGTGCTCGCCGCCACCCACCGCGACCTCGAGGCCGAGGTGACGGCCGGGCGCTTCCGCCAGGACCTCTACTTCCGCCTCGCCCACCTGCCCATCGTCGTGCCGTCGCTCGCCGAGCGCGGGGCCGACGTCGCGCTGCTCTTCGTGCACTACCTCGACCGCTTCGCGGCCCGCCACCGCCTGCGGCGCAAGGAGGTCGCCGCCGAGGTGCTGCCGCTGCTGCAACGCTACGCGTGGCCGGGCAACGTGCGCGAGCTGCGCAACCTGTGCGAGCGGCTGACGGTCTTCGGCGGCGATCCCATCACCGCCGACGACCTGCCGTCGGCCTTCTTCGCCAGCACGCCAGCCGGCGAGACCGGCCTGCTGCACCTGCAGGCGGCCGGCGGCGTGCTGCCCTGGAAGCAGTTCAAGCTGGAAAGCGAACGCGAGTACCTGGAGGCGGTGCTGCGCCGCACCGGCTGGAACTTCGCCGCCGCAGCGCGCGCCCTCGAGCTGCAGCGCACCTACCTGCACCAGAAGGCGGCGGCGCTGGGGATCGCGCGGCCGGGCCACGGAGAGGGCCTGGGAACGGACGACTAGCGCCGCGTCGGGGTGGCGACGGGTGAGAGCGACTCGGCGCACAGCCGCGGCGCCGCCCGCGACGTCAGGCCTTCGCCCGCGGATGCGCGTCGCGATAGACCTGCAGCAAGCGCTCCACCTCGACGTGGGTGTAGCGCTGCGTCGTCGACAGCGAGCTGTGGCCTAGCAGCTCCTGGATGGCCCGCAGGTCGGCGCCCGCCTCCAGCAGATGGGTGGCGAAGGTGTGGCGCAGGGTGTGGGGGTGCACCCCAGTGGCGAGCGCGGCGACGGCGACACAGCGGTCGAGGATGCGCCGCACCGAGCGGTCGCTGAGGCGACCACCGCGGGCATTGAGGAAGACCGGCATCTCGTCGCCAGCGAGGCCGGTCTCGCTACGCAGGTCTTCCCACACCGAGAGCCAGGCGCGCAGCGCCTGCGCCGCCGGCGCGCCGAAGGGCACCATGCGCTCCTTGCCTCCCTTGCCGACGACGCGCAGCACGCGCGCCGGCAGGTCGAGGTCCTGCCAGTCGAGCGACACCAGCTCGCCGACGCGCAGGCCGCTGGCGTAGAGCAGCTCGACGAGGGTGCGGTCGCGCAGCCCGAGGCGCCCGTCGGCGGCGGCGCTGGTGGGCTCGGCGGCGGCCTCCAGGATCGCTTCCACCTCCGCCGGCCGCAGGTGGCGGGGGAGCAGCTGCGGCACCTTGGGAGTACGCACGCCGGCAGCCGGCGAGGCGGCGAGCGCCCCCGCCCGCACGGCGTGACGGAAGAGCCCGCGCACGGCGGCGAGGGTTCGCCCCTGGCTCTTCTTGCCCAGCCCTTGGCGCGAGAGGGCGCCGAGGAAGGCCCGCACCGCCGCCACGTCGGCCTGCCCCGGCTCGACCTCGGCCGGCGCCGCGCCAAGCCAGTCGGCGAGGAAGGCGTGGAAGCGCTCGAGGTCGGCGCGGTAGGCGCGCAGCGTGTGCGGCGAGAGCGCCCGCTCGTCGGCGAGGTGCTCGAGGTAAAGGGCGATGAGGGCGCCGAGCGGACCCTCGGCGGCGCCCTCGCCCTCGACTGGGTCAGGCAACGGCGGCCCCGGTCAGCTGCGCCGGCGGCAGCTCGCCCGCCGGCGTCTCCTCGAACGGCAGGCCTTCCGCGGCCGCCCAGTCGGCGAGGTCGGCACGGGCGCGCGCCGCGTAGGCGCGCTTGCGCTCCTCACGCGGCACGCGGCCGGGCAGCGGCAGGAAGAGCCCCCAGTTGATGTTGGCGGGCTGGAAGCTCGCGGGGTCCGACTCCGTGAGGTGGCGGGCGAGGGCGCCGAGCGCGGTGGTCGCCGGCAACGGAGCGCACGGCCGCTCGCCGGTCGCCTGGGCTGCCTCGCGGGCGAGGTAGAGGCCGATGGCGAGGCCGGTGGCCGCCGACTCGAGGTAGCCCTCGACGCCGGTGACCTGGCCGGCGAGCCGCACCGCCGGCCGCGCCTTGAGGCGGTAGAAGGGGTCGAGGTGCACCGGCGAGCAGACGAAGGTGTTGCGGTGGATCTGCCCCAGCCGCACGAACTCCGCGCCCTCGAGGCCGGGGATGGTGCGCAGCACCCGCTGCTGGTCGCCCCACTTGAGCCGGCTCTGGAAGCCCACCAGATTGAAGTGGGTGCGGGCCAGGTTCTCCTGCCGCAGCTGCACCACGGCGTGGGGGCGGCTGCCATCGGGTGCGCGGAGGCCGACTGGCTTCATCGGCCCGAAGCGCAGCGTGTCGACGCCCCGGCGCGCCATCTCCTCGACCGGCAGGCAGCCCTCGAAGAAGAGCGCCCGCTCGAAGTCGTGCAGCGGCAGCACCTCGGCGGTGGCGAGCGCCTCGACGAAGGCGAGGTACTGCGACCGCGACAGCGGCGCATTGAGGTAGTCGTCGCCGCCTCCCTTGCCGTAGCGCGAGGCCCAGAACAACCTGTGGACGTCGAGGGTCTCGGCGTCGACGATGGGGGCGATGGCGTCGTAGAAGTAGAGGTACTGAGCGCCGAGCAGCGCCTGCAGCGAGGCGGCGAGGTCGGGCGAGGTGAGCGGCCCGGTGGCTACCACCGCCGGGCCCGTCGGCACGGCCGGCACCTCCTCGCGTCGCACCGCGATCAGCGGGTGGCTGGCGAGGGTGTCGGTGATCGTCGCCGCGAACCGGTCGCGGTCGACAGCCAGGGCCCCGCCGGCGGGCACCGCGGCGGCGCGGGCGGCGGCGATCACCAGCGAGCCGAAGGCCTCCATCTCGCGCTTGAGCAGCCCCGCCGGGTGCTCCGGCTCGTCGCTGCGCAGGGAGTTGGAGCAGACCAGCTCGGCGAAGGCGCCGGTCGCGTGCGCCGGCGTCGGGCGCCCGGGCCGCATCTCGTGGAGCACCACGGGCACGCCGCGACGGGCCAGCTGCCAAGCGCACTCGCTGCCGGCGAGGCCGCCGCCCACCACCTGCACCGGGCCGCTCATCGCGCCGCTCGTCGCGGCTCTCGCCGTCGCCTCGGTCGCCGCGGCGATCTCACGCTGTCTATTATAGGTTTCGGTCGCCCCATGAGCCGCCCCGCTCGCCATCGCCGCGCCCGCTCCTGCGCCCTCGTCGCCGGCCTGCTGCTGGCGCTGGCTGACTGCGGGCGCGACGGCGGCGGCGCCAAGGTGACGGACCCGGCGAGCCGGCTGTCGCGGCTGCTGCGCGAGGGCGCCCTCCCCGGCGAGCTCACCGTCGCCGAGCGCGGCGAGGCCGAGCGCCTGCTGTTGCCGGTGCTGCCGAAGCTCGACGGAGCGCTCGCCGGCTACCGCTGGCGGGTGGCCTACGACGACCTGCCGGACGGCGACTTCATGAGCGTCGACCTCATGCAGGGCGAGGGCGAGGCGGCGCCCCGTGCCATGTGGTTCCACCTCTTCTGGCGGGGCGCCCTGCCAGCGGCAGAGCAGGGCGCCTACCTCCTGCGCCTCGGCCCCTGGCCGGCCCGCGGCATCGAGGGGCACCACCTGTTCGTGCGCCTGGGCGACGTCGAGCTGCGGGCCGTGGCCGAGGCGCCGGAGTTCCGCGACGCCCAGCGCATCCGCGAGGTGCTGGGCCGGTTCGACCTCGCGGCGCTGGCGCGGCTGTAAAGCGCGCCGGCGCGGGGTTCAGCCCTTCTTGGCGCGGGCCGGCTTCTTGGTGGCGGCCTTCTTCGCCGCCGGCGCCCGTGCGCCGCCACGCCCGCGGCGCCCCTTGCCCGAGCCCGGCGGCTTGCCCTTTTCGGCCAGCAGGGCGACGGCCTCTTCCAGCGTCATCGCCTCGGGATCGGCGCCGCGCGGCAGGCTGGCATTGAGCTTGCCGTCGGTGACGTAGGGACCGTAGCGCCCCGCCATGACGCGCAGCTCGCCGCCGCTGTCGGGGTGGGGGCCCAGCTCCTTGATCGCCGTCTTGCCCTTCTGCGCCAGGCGCGCCAGCGCGTCGTGCAGCGAGATCGAGAAGACCTCGTCGACGCTCTTGACGTTCTGGTAGCGGCCGCCGCGCTCGACGTAGGGCCCGAAGCGGCCGATGCCGGCGGTGACCGGCTTGCCGCTCTCCGGGTCGATGCCCACCGTGCGCGGCAGCGAGAGCAGGCGCAGCGCGTAGGCAAGGTCCACCTCGGTGGGTTTCATGCCGCGCGGCAGGCTCACTCGCTTGGGCCGCTCGCCGTCGGAGGTCTCGCCGAGCTGGGCATAGGGGCCGTAAGGGCCGATCCGCACGTAGACCGGCGCCCCGGTCTGCGGGTCGTGCCCCAGCGGCTCTTCGCCGCGCGAGCGGTGGTGGAGTAGCTCCAGAACCTTCTCGATGGTCAGCTCGTCGATCAGCAGGTCGACGGGGAGGGTGGCGCGGTCGGCCGTCTTCGTCTCGCCCTCGCCGCCGCCGCCCTCGCCGCGCTGCACATAGACCGAGCTGCGGCCGATGCGCACGGTGATCGGCTGGCCGGTCTCGGGATCGTGGCCGACCTCGATGGCCGGGTATTCGATGCGCGGCATCGCTTCCTCGATGCGCTGCACCAGCCCCTTCTTGTGGTGGTCGGCCTCCGCCTCGGCCGCCGACTCGCCCCAGTAGAAGCGCGACAGGAAGTCGATCCAGTCGGCCTCGCCGCGGGCGATGTCGTCGAGGGCGTCCTCCATGCGGGCGGTGAACTTGATGTCGACGTATTGCGGGAAGTGCTCGCGCAGCAGGTGGATGACCGCCATGCCGACGTAGGTGGGGACGAGAGCCTCCCCCTTCTTGAGCACGTAGCCGCGGTCCTGGATGGTGGAGAGCGTCGGCGTGTAGGTGGAGGGGCGGCCGATCCCCTCCTCCTCCAGCTTCTTGATCAGCGACGCCTCGGTGTAGCGCCCGGGCGGCCGCGTGTCGTGGCGCTCCGGCAGGGCACCCGTGATGCGGCCGCCGGCGCCAGCGGCGGGGCCCAGCTCCTCGCCCTCGGAGAGCGGCGGCAGCAGGGTGTCCTCGCGGTCGCCGCCCCAGACCTCCATGAAGCCAGGGAAGCGGAGGATGGAGCCGCTGGCGCGGAAGAGGTGGGGCACGGCGTCGGGCTCGACGGTGAGCTCGACAGTGGTGCGGTCGAGGATGGCGTCGGCCATCTGCGAGGCCACCGTGCGCTGCCAGACCAGGGTGTAGAGGGCGAGCTCCTCGCGCGACAGGAAGGCCTTCTCCTGGTCGGGAGCGCGGGCGATTTCGGTGGGGCGGATCGCCTCGTGCGCCTCCTGCGCCACCTTGCTCTTGGTTTTGTAGCGATGCTCGTTGTGGTAGCTCGCCCCCCAGCGCTGGCGGATCAGCGCCGCGGCGTCGTGCAGCGCCTTGTCGGCGAGGTTCACCGAGTCGGTGCGCATGTAGGTGATGAGGCCCTCGCGCTCGCCGCCGCCGAGGTCGATGCCCTCGTAGAGGCGCTGTGCCACCGCCATCGTCTGCTTGGGAGACATGTGGAGGCGCGAGCTCGCCGCCTGCTGCAGGGTCGAGGTAGTGAAGGGGGGCAGTGGGCGCTGCCGCACCTCCTTCTTTTCGATGCGGCTGACTCGCCAGGAGTGGCGCGTCACCGCCTCGGCGATGCTCTCGGCCTCCTCGCGGCCGAGCACCACGGCGCCGGAAGCGGGGTCGAGGGCGCCGGTGGTGGGGTCGAAGTCCTTGCCGCTGGCGAGCCGGCGCTCGCCGATCGCCGCCAGCGTCGCCGCGAAGTCGCCGCCTTTGGCGTGGAGCTGCGCCACCACGTCCCAGTACTCGGTGCTCTGGAAGCGCTGGCGTTCCTCCTCGCGCTCGACCACCAGCCGCAGCGCCACGCTCTGCACGCGGCCGGCGGAGAGCTTGGTGCGCACCTTCTTCCACAGGACCGGCGACAGCGAGTAGCCGTAGAGGCGGTCGAGGATGCGCCGGGTCTCCTGCGCGCGCACCAGCTGGTCGTCGACCTGCCGGGGGTTGTCGAGCGCCTCGCGGATGGCGGGGCGGGTGATCTCGTGGAAGGTGAT
>DASYUP010000671.1:0-4740 GCA_036001185.1 Thermoanaerobaculia bacterium | reverse complement strand
CGCTCGGCCACCTCCTTCTGCAGCAGGAAGCCGGCGCGCGGGATGCGCGCATGGTGCGGCAGAATCCCGGCGAGCAGTGGCGTGGCGACGTTGTAGGGCAGATTGCCGGCGACGAGGGTGCCCGCGGGAAGCCGCTGCCAGGGCAGCTCGAGAGCGTCCATCACCAACGGCTGCAGGCGCGGATCGGGCAGCGCGCGGCGCAGCTCCCACGCCCATTCGGGGTCGAGCTCGACCCCCCAGACCCGGGCTCCCGCCGCCAGCAGGGCGCGGGTGAGCACGCCGCCGCCAGGGCCGACCTCGAGCACCCGCTCACCGGCGTCGGGGGCCAGGAAGTCGATCAGCGGCCGGCAGAGCTCGGGGCGAACGAGGTGGTGCTGCCCCAGTCGCTTCTTGAGTCGGGGGCGCGGCATCCGCAGCCGACGGTATCAGCGACAGGTTGCGCCAATTTGGCCGGCGGCGCCCGCGGAGCTGCCACGCCTGCCCGCCACGAATCTGCCGTGCGGACCCTCGAGGGCTGCGGCTCCGCGATCCCGCTGCGGCCGCGCCGTGGCACCCCCCTTGCAGCCCCGGCGCCCGCTGCCATGGAGTCGGCAACCCCCACGCCATCTTTTGCCGGCCGCGACCTCGAGCATGGGCTCGCCCAGGAGGCGCTCGCCCTCCGCCAGGTCGAGGCCGAGCTGCGCAAGGTACTGGTCGGCCAGCAGTACCTCGTCGACCGCATGCTGGTCGGCATGCTCTGCCGCGGCCACCTGCTGATCGAGGGGGTCCCCGGGCTGGCCAAGACGCTGGCCGTCAAGACTCTGGCGCGGACGCTGTCGATCCGCTTCCAGCGCATCCAGTTCACCCCCGACCTGCTGCCCGCCGACCTAGTCGGCACCCTCATCTACGACCAGCGCACCGGCGAGTTCGTGCCGCGCAAGGGCCCGATCTTCACTCAGCTGCTGCTCGCCGACGAGATCAACCGGGCGCCCGCCAAGGTGCAGTCGGCCCTGCTCGAGGCGATGGAGGAGCGCCAGGTGACACTCGGCGAGAGCACCTGGCGGCTCGCCGAGCCGTTCATGGTCCTCGCCACCCAGAACCCCATCGAGCAGGAGGGGACCTATCCCCTCGCCGAGGCCCAGATCGACCGCTTCCTCATGAAGCTGGTGATCGGCTACCCCAGCCGCGAGGAGGAGCGGGCGATCTTCGACCGCCACCTGGTGGAGTCGCCGGGCGACGTGCGGCCGGTGCTCGATCCCGAGCGCATCGGGGCGCTCCAGCGCGCCGCCGACGCCGTCTACCTCGACCCCAAGATCCGTGAATACGTGCTCGACGTCGTGCAGGCCACCCGCCAGCCGCAGGCGGCGGGGCTGCGCGGCCTCGCCGAGCTGATCGCCTTCGGCGCCTCGCCGCGCGCCACGCTCTTCCTCGCCCGCGCTGCCAAGGCGATGGCGCTGCTGCACGGCCGCGCCTACGTGGTGCCGGAGGACGTCAAGGAGGTGGCACCCGACGTGTTGCGCCATCGCATCGTCCCCACCTATGAGGCGGAGGCCGAGGAGGTGACGGCCGATCAGTTGGTGGCGCGGGTGCTCGAGCAGGTGGAAGTACCTTAGATGCACGCCCCGGGGTGACCCCGGGCGACGCGACCATGTCGTTGGCCCTCTTCCGGCGTCCGGCGCCGGCCCCACCCCCGCCCTCCAGCGCCCCCAGCAGCGCCGAGCTGCTGCGCAAGGTCAAGCGCATCGAGATCACCACCCGCCGGCTGGTCGAGCAGGGCGTCGGCGGCGAGTACCACTCGGTGTTCAAGGGGCGCGGCGTCGAGTTCGCCGAGGTGCGCCCCTACCAGCCGGGCGACGACGTGCGCAGCATCGACTGGAACGTCACTGCCCGCATGGGCGCCCCGTTCGTCAAGCAATACGTCGAAGAGCGCGACCTCACGGTGTTCCTGGTCGTCGACGTCTCCGGCAGCCTCGGCTTCGGCTCGCGCGCCATCTTGAAGCGCGACCTCGCCGCCGAGCTCGCCGCCCTGCTCGCCTTCGCCGCCCTGCGCAACCACGACCGGGTGGGTGCGGCCCTGGTCTCCGACCGCCTCGAGCTGCTGCTGCCTCCGCAGCGGCGGCGCAACACGGTGCTGCGGCTGGTGCGCGAGATCCTGCACCACCCGGCCGCCGGCCGCACCGACCTCGAGCGCGCGCTGCAGTCGCTGCTGCCGGCGCTGCGCCAGCGCTCGGTGCTGTTCGTCATCTCCGACTTCATCGACACGCCGCTCGACCGCTCCCTGAAGGCGGCGGCGGCGCGCCACGACGTCATCCTGCTCGAGGTCTCCGATCCGCGCGACCAGCAGCTGCCGGCGACCGGGCCGGTGGTGCTGCGCGACGCCGAGAGCGGTCGCCTGGCGGTGGTCGACGGCCGTCGCGCCGCCGCCGAGCATCGACGGCAGCGTCTGGAGGAGCGCCAGGAGCTGCTCTCCCTCGCCGGCCGGCTGGGAGTCGACCACCTGGAGATCGGCACCGGCCGCCCCTACCTGTCGGCGCTGGTGCGATTCTTCGAGCAGCGACGGCGGAGGCTGCGGCGTTGATGGCGCTGCTTGCTCTGCTGCTCGCAGCGACACTGGCTCCAGCCGCGGCCGGTGCCCCTGCCAGTGCGCCGCCACCGCCGGCGCGCATCGGCCCGGCGCTCGCCCGACCGACCGTGAGCGTCCGACTGGCGCCGGCCCAGGTGACCGTCGGCGACCGGGTGAAGGTGGAGATCGAGGTGACGATGCCGCCGCAGGCGCGACTCGGCCCGCCGGCCATCGACCCGCGACTGCGGCAGTGGGGCGAGGCCGAGGTACTGGCGAGCAAGCCCGCGCGGGCGGTCGCCGGCGCAGCGGACCGCTATCGCATCGATCTCGAGGTGACCGCCTTCCGCACCGGCGACGTCAGGCTGCCGGCGCTGCCGGTGGCGGTGGCGGCGCTGCGCCAGGGCGAGGAGCCACCCTCGCCGCCCATCCTCCTCGCCACCCCGCCGCTCGCCTTCCGCGTGCGCTCGGTGCTGCCGGCCCAGGGGGTGCCGACGCCGCAGCCGCCGACGCCGCCGCAAACGCTGCCGCTCGGCGCCGCCTTCTGGTGGGCGACCGGAGCGCTGGGGCTCGCTTGCCTGCTCGCCGCCGGCGCCCTCGCCTGGCGGCGCCGCGGACTGGCCGCGCCCGCGGCCGCCGCACCGGCGCTGCCACCGCTGGACCGCTTCCTGCGCCAGCTGGCGGCGCTGGCGGCGGATGGCTCTGCCGAGCGCCTTCACACCGGCCTGTCGCTGGCGCTGCGGCAGCTGCTCGCCGGGCTGCTCGGCTTCGCCGCCGCCGAGCGCACCACCACCGAGATCGACCGCGAGCTGCGGAGCCACCGCCTAGCCACGCCGACGCGGCGCCGCCTCGTCGAGCTGCTGCGGCGCTGCGACGAGGTGAAGTTCGCCCGCCGGCCGGCCACCGCGGCGGAGGGGCGCGAGCGGCTGCAGGAGGCGCGCGCTCTCGCCACCGAGGTGGACCGGCAGCTGCTGCCGCCGCCGGCGCCCGCCGGCGAGACCAGCGGCGGGGCGGCAGCGTGAGCGGAGTCCCCGGCCTGGCGCAGCCGCTCTGGCTGTTGCTGCTGCTATTGCTGCCGCTGCTCGCCTGGCGCCACCACCGGGCCGGGGCGCCGGGAGCTCTCACCTTTAGCGAGCTGCCGGCGGCGGCCGGCGCCGCCTGGCGGTTGCACCTGCCGTTCTACAGCCGGCTCGCCGCCGTCAGCCTGCTGATCGTCGCCCTCGCCCGGCCGCAGCTCGGCTTCGCCTGGGAGGAAACCACCACCGAGGGGATCGACATCCAGCTGGTGTTCGACATCTCCGGCAGCATGGGGGCGGAGGACTTCGCGCCCAAGGACCGCATCACCGTCGCCAAGCGCGTGCTGTCGGACTTCGTCGCCGGCCGGCCGGGCGACCGCATCGGCCTCGTCGCTTTCGCCGGCGCGGCAGTGACCAAAGCGCCTCCCACCACCGACCGCGACATGCTGCAGTCGCTCCTCTCCGGACTGCAGCTACACTCCCTGCCCGACGGCACCGCCATCGGCCTCGCTCTCGCCAGCGCCGCGGCGCGACTGCAGCACAGCCCAGCGAAGTCGCGCATCGCCGTGCTGGTCACCGACGGCGACAACAACGCCGGCGAGATCGACCCCGACTCGGCGGCCGCCATCTGCGCCGGTCTCGGCATCAAGGTCTACACGGTGGCGGTGGGCACGCAGAACGGGCCGGTGATCATCCCCGTGCCGGTGCGCGACCCGCTCACCGGCGATGTCGAGATCCGCCGCGTGCCCTGGAACGTGCGGGTCGACACCGAGCTGCTGCAGCGCATCGCCAAGCGCACCGGCGGGCGCTTCTACCGCGCCACCGATGCCGACGCGCTGCGCGAGATCTTCGCCGCCATCGACCACCTCGAGCGCACGCCGCTGCAGGTGCGCAAGATGGTGCGGCACGAGGAGCGCTTCCAGCCGCTCGCCTGGACGGCGCTGGCGCTGCTGCTGCTGCCGCTGCTCACCGCCCTGGCTGGCATGACTGCAGAGCCGTGAGAGGAACAGGCCAGAACCCGCGCAGGGTCGCGCTCAGTACCCAGGGACGGGTGGGGGCGCCCCCTGCCCCTGGAGGGGCAGGGGGACGGGGGGATAGGGGTGGGATGCAAACCACGGGAGGGGGTCGGGCGGCGGGCGGCAGCGGGCTTCGCCCGCGGGGGCGGCTTCGCCCGCGGGGGTGGGC
>DASYUP010000670.1:0-6911 GCA_036001185.1 Thermoanaerobaculia bacterium | reverse complement strand
CGGCGTGGGGGCGGGGGAGGGGGAGACCTTTCCGGCGCGGCTGGAGGCGCGGTTGCGCGCGCGCGGGGTGCCGGCGGAGGTGTGGAACGCCGGCGCGCCGGGCTATGGCGTGCCCGACGAGGTGGCCTGGTACGAGCGTTGGGGGGTGCCGCTGCGACCCGATGTGATCGTCGTCGCGCCGTTTCTCGCCAACGACCTGCAGGACGCCGTGCCGGGGTCGCCGGTGCGCGTCGTCGATGGCGAGCTGGTGGTGAGCGTCGAGCGTGGCAGGTTGCGGCGCTGGCTCTACTACCACTCGCACCTCTTCCGCCTGCTCAAGGCGTCGCGGGTCGCCGACCGTCTGCGGTCCTTGCTCGGCTTTGCGGAACCCTGGGCGCGGCGGGAGCAGCGAGCGGAGCTGGCCCTCTACGGAGAATCACTGCCGCCGGCGCTGCGGGCGGGCGCTGCCGCTACCGATGCGGCGATCGCCCGCCTGGCGCGAGCGGCCGCCGCACACCACGCGCGCGTCGTCGGCGTGCTGGTGCCAGCGCTGCCGCAGGTCGATCCACGCCGCTGGGCGGCGCTGCACGGCGAGCTCGGGGTGGATCCCCGCAGCCACGATCGGCGGCGTCCCAACGTGCTGTTCGGCCGGCTCTTCGCCCACCACGGCGTGCCGGTGATCGATGCCACGGAGGCGCTGGCGGCAGCGGTGGCGCGCGGGCAGCGGATCTACTTCGAGCGCGACCAGCACCTGACGCCGGCAGGGTACGACCTGCTGGCCGCTCAGGTGGTGGGGGCGGTCGGCGGCGAGGAGCGCCGCAGGTAGAGCACCGCGCCATCCGGCCACGGCGCGACGACGGTGAGGCGCTGCGGCGGCAGCAGCTCGCGCACCGTGACGCGCTCGTCCGTTGCAGGGTGGAGCCATTCGGCCTCGCACACGCCGCCGATGTCGCGCAGGTCGATGCGCAGGCGGCGCCGCGGTGACCAGGCGACGAGCTCGCGCGGCGTCGAGGCGACGCCCTCAGTCGGCGCCGCCGGCCCGGTCGCCAGGCAACAGCCGCTGCCCGCCAGCTCCGGCCGGGGCGCCAGCGTCGCCAGCTCGACGCGCTCGGCGAGCCGCCGCGCCATCCCCATGGCCCTGCGCACGGCGTCGCGGCTGCCGTCGCCGTCGAGCGGATCCATGTAGAGGGGCTGGTGGCCGTTGAGGAAGGCGCGCCAGACCCAGGCGACGTCGCCGCCGATCCCCCACAGGTGGTCGGTATCGAGCAGCACCGCCTTGCTGCCGTCGTTGGCCGGGGGAGTGCGCATCCAGCCGCCGTGGCGGTTGGGGGAGGCCCAGTCGGCGGGGCTGCCGAAGAGGTCGTCGTTGTCGCCGCCGGGACAGCAGGAGGAGAGCCCCGCGGGGTGCGCCGGCGCGCCGCTCGCCGAGCCCAGCGCCGCGTCACAGACGCGCAGCCAGCGCAGCATGTGGCGCTGCCAGTCGCGCGACCGGCTGGGGCTCTCGTTGGCGATCTCCCACAGCACGCAGTCGAGATCGCCCACCGCCTCCACCACTCGGGCCACGTAGAGCTCCTGCAGGCGGGTGATGGCGGGGATGCGCAGCGTGTGCACGTCGGCGCCGTCTCCGCGCGCATCGGGGTCGCCGTCGATGCCGTTGCGATTGTTGAGCGGGTGGAAGGGGTGGCGCGGCCAGGGGTTACCCTCGCCGTTGTCGTGGATCGACCAGCCGTTCCACAGCATGACGATGACGTGGAGCCCGCGCTCGCCGGCGCGGTGCACCCGCGCGCGTAGGCGGGCGAAGTAGTCGCCGTCGAAGCGCTCGAGGTCGAAGCGCGGGCGGCCGTCGGCGGCGAGGCCGGGCCCGCTGCGCAGCCACGGCGAGTGCGAGAGATCGTGGGTCCACGCCTCGTGCATCCACAGCCGCACGCAGCTGTGCCCCCAGCCCTCGAGCCGGTCGAGGTAGCCCTCGAAGTCGAAGGCGCCCGGGCGCTCGCCGTTGTCGACCAGCACGTCCCAGTGGTGCGAGCCGGTGAGGAAGACGGCGCGGCCCGTCGCGTCGGCGAGCCAGCGGGGGTTGTCGGGGTGCACGCGCAGCCGTCTCACCGGCGCACGATATCGGGGAAGCGCTGTGGTTGGGGTGTGCCACGGATCGGCGTCGTCCTCCCTGCTACGATTTGCCGCCCGCTCGGCAGCCCACCCCGGCCATGAACCGTCTCCTCCGTGCGCTGCTCCCGCTCGCCCTGCTGGCGCTGGGCGGCTGCCCGCTCGGGGTGGTCGCCTGCCATCGTCCCGCGGCGGCGCCGGGACCGCGGCACGTCTTCCTCATCACCGTCGACACGCTGCGCGCCGATCACACCAGTCTCTACGGCTATCCGCGACAGACGACGCCGCGGCTCGACGCCCTGGCCTCGTCAGGAGTCCTCTTCGCCGACACCGTGGCGCAGTGGCCGAAGACGGGGGCCTCCTTCGCCTCGATGTTCACTGGCCGCTATCCGCAGAGCACCGGCATGATGCAGCGGGCGGCGCTGCGCATCCCGGCCGAATACCGGACCCTCCCCGAGACCATGCAGCGGGCCGGCTACACCACCGGGGCGGTGATCTCCAACGCCGTGCTGGGCGCCAACCTGGGGTGGAACCGGGGCTTCGACGAGTACCTGCAGACCTGGGGCGACGGTGAGTTTCCGCAGGACCCGCAGGTCTTCCGCGGCCTGGTCCACGCGCCGCGGGTCAACCAGCTGGCGTTGCCGCTGCTCGACCGTCACGCCAAGGACGAGCGGCTGTTCGTCTGGGTGCACTACACCGACCCGCACGCGCCTTATCTGCTGCCGCCGGGCGTCCCCAACCCCTTCCTCGACGACGGCAAGTTCCCCGGCGCCGAGCGGGTGCCGCCCAAGGTGGCGCGCGCCTACCGCCTCGGCCAGCAGCTCGCGCGGCGCTACTACGTGGCGCAGTACGACGCCAACGTGAAGCTTGCCGACCGCTGCATCGGCGAGCTGCTCGACCACGCGCGGCGCCTCGGCCTGCTCGACGACGCGCTGGTGATCTTCGCCGCCGACCACGGCGAGAGCCTCGGCGAGCACGGCTCCTGGTTCGAGCACGGGCCGCTGCCTTACAACACCACCGCGCGCGTGCCCTTGCTGATCTTCGGCCGCGGCGTCGTCCGCGGCAGCCGGGTCGAGCGGCCGGTCGAGCTGGTCGACCTCTACCCGACGCTGCGCGAGCTCGCCGCTGCCGGCGTCACCGTGCGCGGGCTCGAGGGGCACAGCCTGGCGCCGTGGCTGCGCGGGACGCCGCCGCATGCCGCCGCCGAGGGCGAGTTCCGTTACTCGTATTCGGAGGCTGGGGAACGGCCGCGCTACTTCCGCAGCGTGCAGGACGGCGCCTGGAAGCTGGTGCAGGGGTTCGACCGGCGTGGCAGCGCGGGGGTGCCCGGAGGCTGGGAGCTCTACGATCTCGCCGCCGACCCCGGGGAGACCGCCAACCTCGCCACCGCGCGCAGCGAGGAGCTGCGCCGGCTGCGCGCGGTGCTGCTGCACTGGGCCCGGCCCGGCGCCGAGCGGCGTGGCCACGCCGGCGCCGCCGACGAGGACGCCGAGAAGGCGCTGCATGCGCTGGGGTACGCGAACTGAGGAAGGGAGGAGCGGCGTTGCGCGCCGTCAGAAGCTCTGCTTGCCGAAGTTCGCCGCCAGCTGGGCGAGGTCGCTGCCGTCGATGACGGTGTCGGCGTTGAAGTCGGCGAGGGCGAGGTAGAGGGTGTCGCCCTTGCGGGCCCCGAAGTGGCGCGCAAACTGCACCAGGTCGCGGCCGTCCACTCGGCCGCTGCGGTCGACGTCGCCGGCGAGGATGATGGTGCCGGCGACGATGAAGCGAGTCACTTCGCGATCGGTCGTGTTAGCGGTGGGCAGCGCCAGGTCGCGTGAGCGCAGGGCGACCCGCACGATCCCCGCCAGCGACGTCGTCGGCACGTAGTTGAGCTGCGCGTGGTGGCTGTCGCCCGCCGGCACCACGCCCACCTCGGTGCCGTTGACCAGCAGCCGGGTCGCCGCGAGGTCGATGCCGGCACCGAAGTCCCAGACGTCAACGGTGATCGGCGAGGTCGGCGGCACGGCTTCCGCCGCCATCAGCGGGTTGGTGATGCCCGGCACCGGTGGCACCTTGTCGACGTCGCGCAGCTCGTCGAAGAAGAGCTGCGCCAGCTTGTCGTAGCCCGCGGCGTTGGGGTGGCCGACTGGGTCGTTCTGCCCGGTGGGCGGCTTGTAGTAGTAGGTGTCGAAGAGGTTGGGCAGGCTCGAGAACACCTCGAACGGGTCCGCCAGCGTGCGGCTGCGCCGGCCCGCCATGTCGCGGATGTTTTCGTTGAGGGTGAGGTTCATGACGTTGTCGGGATCGAACTTGGCGTCGGGCAGGCGCGGGATGGTGGTGGCGTGCACCACCGACATCCCCTTCGCCTCCGCCTTCTGGGCCATGGCGTTGAGGTCGAAGCGGGTGGTCTCGATGCCGATGTGGTTGGCGAAGTCGTTGGTCCCCTCCATGAGGAGGAGCACGTCGTCGAGCGGCCCGGCGACGGCGAGGACCTCGTCGATGCGGGTGAGCCCCTCGGCCGTCGACTCGCCGCCCAGCCCGGCGTTCTTCACCGTCACTGGGATCCCGGCGCCGATGAGCAGCGCCTGCAGGCGTGGCGGGTACCCCGGGAGCTGGCGGGTGGGGTCGTCGCCGCGACCTTCGGTGATGCTGTCGCCGAAGGCGATGTAGCCGGTCTGCGCGCCGGCGGGTAACGCCCGGCTGGCGAGCGCTGCCAGGGCGAGGAGCGCCAGCGCCCGGGGGCGGAGGAGGCGGGACGGGCAGCGACGCACGACCGGCAATGGTACCCCAGCGGCTTCAGCCGCCGCCCCGCCGCCCGGGCCGGCCAGGGGCCCGGAGCCGGTGAGGTATCCTTCCGCCGCCCGCGCCAGGCGGGTGCCCGCCCCATGGCCCGCTCGCCCTTCCATCGCGCCGGCGGCGTGCCGCGCTCGCTGCGGCCTCTCGCCACCTCGACGCCGGCCGAAACGATGCCGGTCCGGGTAGCGCCGCCGCCCTCGGTGCCGTCGCCCTCGGTGGCATCGCCCCCGGTGGCGTCACTCCCGGTGGCGTCACTCCCGGTGGCGTCACTCCCGGTGGCGTCACCCCCAGTGGCGTCACTCCCGGTGGCGTCACCCCCAGTGGCGTCACTCCCGGTGGCGTCACCCCCAGTGGCGCTGATCCTGGCGGCGCTGCTCCTGGCCGGGGTGACCACCGGCTGCAACGGCGGCCGGTCGAACGGCGCGCGGCGGCCCCTGGCGCACCGCGGCCCCATCGTGCTCATCACCCTCGACGCCCTGCGCGCCGACGCCGTGGGCGCCTTCGGTGGACCGCCGCTCCTCATGCCGGCGCTCGACGGCCTGGCCCGCGAGGCCACCTGGGCCGGGCGGGCGATCGCCCCCTCTAGTTGGACGGTGCCGGCGATGGCGTCGATCTTCACCGGCCTGCAGCCGTGGACCAACCAGAACCTCCACGGCAACGCGGCGGCCCTCCGCCCGGATGTGCCGACCTTGCCGGAGGCGTTGAAGAAGCTCGGCTTCGCCACCGCCGGCTACCACTCCAACGTCTGGCTGAAGAAGGGGTTCGGCTACGACCGCGGGTTCGACGAGTTCTGGCCGCTGGGCGGCGGCCGTCGCGCCGAGAACCAGCTGGCGACCCTCGGCGCCGGGCCGGCGTTTCTCTGGGCGCACATCCTGCCGCCGCACGCGCCGTACGTGCGCCGCGACGACCTGCTGGCGCGCCTGCCGGAGGCGCCGCCGGAGCTGCCGGCGCGCGTCACGGTGCTGGCACTGGAGCCCTGGTTCGATCCGGCGGTGCCGCTGCCGGACGCCAAGCGGCGCGTCTTCCGCGCCATGTACCAGCTCAACGTCGCGGCCGCCGACGAGGCGCTCGGCCGTCTGCTCGCTGCCCTGCGCCGCAGCGGCCAGTGGGACCGCACGCTGCTCGTCGTCACCGCCGATCACGGCGAGGAGTTCAAGGAGTGCGGGCAGGTGGAGCACGGCGGCAACCTTTGCCGGCCGCTGCTCGAGGTGCCGCTGCTGATCAAGCTGCCGAAGGGCTGGCAAGGGCCGCCCCTCCTGCTGCGTGCCGGCGATCGACCGGGGACGGCGCGGCTGCGCGCCACTCTCGTCGAAGCGGCGGGCGGCGAGGCGGGAGCGCGCACCGCTCCCAGCTTGTTTCACAGCGGTGGCCCGGGCGTGCTCTCCGAGCTGTATCTCGGCAACGGCGTCAACCGCTTCTCCTGGGTGGAAGACGACCGCCAGCTGCTGTGGGAGAGCCGCTTTGCGCCGGCGGAGCCCGAGTACTTCGCCGTCCACACGCTGGACCTCGGCGGCCGGCCGGCGGTGATGCCGCGGACGCCACCGGAGCAGCTCCACGCGCGTCTCGAGAAGGCCTTCGGCCGCACCCTGCCGCTGAGCGGCGGAAGCGGTCCGCCGGCGCTGACGCTCTGGCGCTGGCCGCCCGCGGCGGCGGGAGCGCCACTGATGACGAGCGAGGTCGCGCCGCTTGCCGACCAGCCGCGGGAGGTGGAGATGGCCCGCCGTCTGCGGGCGGCGTGGCTCGCCGCCAACGGCAGGGAGGCGCCGGCGGGGGTACGGGCGGGCGTCCAGCCGGGGGCGAGCGAGGAGGAAGCGGCCGAGCTGCAGGCCCTGGGCTATGCGGCGCGCAAGCCGCAGCCGAAACCCGTGCCGACGCCAGAGCAGCTCTAACCAGACCAGCAGTGAACCAGAGCAGCAGTGAACCAAAACAGCAGTGAACCAAAACAGCAGTGAACGGTGCCGACGAGGGCTGGCCTACTGACCACGATGGGCGATCTCGTCGGCCTCATCCCCGCCGCCGGGCACGCCCGCCGGCTGGGCCCGCTGCCGTGCAGC
>DASYUP010000669.1:0-4859 GCA_036001185.1 Thermoanaerobaculia bacterium | reverse complement strand
GTCGTGGAAGCCGGGCGCCGCTGCGGCCGTCGCGGGTCGGTCTCCGCGGTCGCGACTGTAACCTGTCGCGCCGGGCGAGCATCTGGCAGGTCTGTACGCCCGACCTCGTGAGGGTATGCCATGCCACAGCCCCGTCCCACCGGCCGCCTCGGCCTTGTCACTCTCGGCGCCGCCGCGTTGCTGGCCTGCCTCGCCGCCGGCCGCACCGCCGTCGCCAGCCCCGGCGCCCCCGGTGTCACGACCGGCATCGGCCCGGACGCCGCCCGCTCGGCGCGCCTGGCGCCCGGCGACCATCGCCTCGAGCTGCGCCACGACGGCGTGGCGCGCAGCTACATCGTCCACGTGCCGCCGGCGGCACGCGGCCGCCGGCCGTTGCCGCTGCTGCTCAGCTTCCACGGCGGCGGCGGCAACGCCGCTCACCAGCAGCGCTACACGGCGATGGACCCGCTGGCCGATCGCGAGGGCTTCGTCGTCGTCTACCCCGACGGCAGCGGTCGAGGTCCCCTGCTCACCTGGAACGCCGGCACCTGCTGCGCCTACGCGGCCCAGCAGCAGGTAGACGATGTCGGCTTCGCCCTGGCGGTGGTGGCGGACGTCGGGCGCCGATTGGCGGTCGACACGCACCGCGTCTACGCCACCGGAATGTCCAACGGCGGCATGATGGCCCACCGTCTCGCCGCGGAGGCACCCGATCGCATCGCCGCCATCGCCCCGGTGGCGGGCGGCCTCGTCTACCAGCGCTTCGCGCCTTCGCAGCCGGTGGCGGTGCTGCACATCCACAGCCTCGACGACCCGCGGGCCCTCTACCATGGCGGCCTGGGGCCGAGCTTGGGTGGCTACCGCGTCCTGCACCCCGACGTCGACGAGATGATGGCCAAGTGGGCGGCCGCCGACGGCTGCGCCGCCACGCCGCGCGTCGTCGACGAGCGGCGTGCCGAGGATGGCGACACCGCCACTCTGCTGCGCTGGGACGGCTGTGCCGGCGGCGCCGAGGTCGAGCTCTGGCGCCTCACCGGCGCCGGCCACGTGTGGCCGGGAAGCCCGGTGAGCCGGCCGCGGCTGCTGGGGCAGGAGACGTCGGTGATCGACGCCAACGAGGTGATCTGGGAGTTCGTCTCGCGCTTTCGGCGCTGAGGTTGAGTCGTGGCCTCATTGCTACGCCGGCACACGGGCGGGGGCAAGCCCCGCCCCTCCACCGGAGGGCGCCGGCATCGCCGCGCTTTCACTCGATGACGATGGTCGCGGGATCGAACTTCGGCTGCGGGAACTGCGGGTCCATCGCCTCGAGCTTGGCCCGCACGATCGACGAGACGGCGAGGTTGCGCACCCAGTTGCGGTTGGCCGGCACCACGTACCAGGGGGCGTGCTCGCTGCTGCAGCGGTGCAGCGCCTCCTCGTAGGCGGTCATGTAGTCGTCCCACTGGGCGCGCTTGCTGAGGTCGTCGGGCGAGAACTTCCAGCGCTTCTCCGGATGGCTGACGCGCTCGCGCAGCCGCTCGGCCTGCTCCTCGCGACTGATGTGGAGGAAGAGCTTGACGATCTCCGTGCCGTTGTCCACCAGCAGTCGCTCGAAGGCGTTGATCTGCTCGTAGCGCGCCGACCAGACCTCAGGAGGCACCAGGCTGTCGACCCGCACCACCAGCACGTCCTCGTAGTGGCTGCGGTTGAAGATGCCGATCTCGCCCCGCCGCGGCGTGGCGCCATGGATCCGCCAGAGGTAATCGTGGGCGAGCTCCTCCGCCGACGGCGCCTTGAAGGAGGTGACCCGGCACCCCTGCGGATTGACGCCGCTGAAGACCGCACGAACGGTGCCGTCCTTGCCGCCGGCGTCGAGCGCCTGCAGCACCACCAGCAGCGCCCGCCGGTGCTCGGCGAAGAGGCGCTCCTGCAGCGCCGCGATGCGCTCGACGTTGTGCGCCAGCGCGCGCTGGGCCTCGGGCTTGCCGGGCAGCCCGAGGGTGTCGTCGGGGTCGACGCGGGCAAGACGCAGCCGCTTCTTGCCGGGCGCTACCCGCAAGCGCGAGACCAGGGCTTCTTGGTTGCGCGGCATGGCTAGCGGTACTCCGCCTTCTCCACCACCATCTCGGTGAGCCCCGCCACCCGCGACAGGGTGGCGCCGATCCCCTGCAGCAACGCTACGCGGTTGCGGCGCACGGCCGGGTCCTCGGCCATCACCATCACCTCGACGAAGAAGCGCTCCAGCACGTCGGCGAGCGAGGCGATAGCGCGCAGGGCGCCGGCATAGTCGCGCCCCGCCACCGCCGACTCGACGGTGGCGGCGAGCTGCACGTGGGCGGCGTGCAGCGCCTGCTCGGCGGGCTCCTGGAGGGCGGCGGCATCGAGCGCCTGGCTGGCCTCCTGCCCCTTGGTGATGTTGGCGATGCGCTTGGCGGCGAGCACCACGGCGAGGAACTCCCGCTCGCCGCGCACCTCGTGCAGCGCGCGGGCGCGCGCCAGCAGGTCAGGCAGCGGGCGCTCGCCGCCCGCCGGACCGACGGCGAGGGCCGCCTCGATCTCGTCGTAGGCGAGGCCATGCCGCCCGAGCAGGTAGCGCACGCGGTCGGCGACGAAGGGCGCGAGATCGGCGACGATCTGGTCGGCGCTGCGCTTGAGCCGCTCGCCGTAGAGCGTCGCCGCGCGCCGCACCAGGGGCTCGAGCAGCAGCGGCAGGTCGGCCTCGAGCAGGATGCGCAGCACGCCCTGGGCGGCGCGGCGCAGGCCGAAGGGGTCCTTGGTGCCGGTGGGGACGAGGCCGAGCCCGAACATGCCGACCAGCGTGTCGACGCGGTCGGCGATGCCGCAGGCGATGCCGGCGCGGCCGCGGGGGATGCGGTCGTCGGGGGCGGCCGGCAGGTACTGGTCGTAGATCGCCTGCCAGACCGGCTCCGGGTGCCCCTCGGCGCGGGCGTAGATGCCGCCCATGACTCCCTGCAGGGAGGTGAACTCCTTGACCATCTCGGTGGTGAGGTCGGCCTTGAGCAGGCGCGCTGCCGTGGTGGCGTGGGGCTCGTCCCCATCCCAGCCGGTTGCGGCGCAGACTGCCGCGGCGAGACTGGCCAGCCGCTCCGCCTTGGCGAGGTAGCTGCCGAGCTTCTCGTGGAAGGTGAGGTGAGCGAGCCGCTCGACGCGCTCGGTGAGCGGCACCTTGCGGTCCTCCTCCCAGAAGAAGCGGGCGTCGGCGAGCCGCGCCGCCACCACCCACTCGTTGCCGGCGCGCACGCGCCCGGCCGGGTCGTCGGCGCGGTCCATGACGGTGAGGAAGAGCGGCAGCATGGCGCCGTCCTTCTCCACGGTGAAGGCGCTCTGGTGGTCGCGCAGGCTGGTGCCGAGCACCTCGCGCGGCAGGGCCAGCAGGGCGGGGTCGAAGGCGCCCTCGAGCACGCCGGGGATCTCGCAAATGGCACCCAGCTTGGCCAGCAGGCCGGAATCCTCGACCAGCGAGCCACCGTGGGCAGCGGCGCGGGCGCCCATCTCCTCGGCGAGCCGCCGGCAGCGCGTCTCGAAGCGCACCTCGATGCCGCGCGCGGCGAGCTGGGTGCGGTAGTCGGCGCTGCCGGTGACCGCGAACGGCTCGGGTGAGAGCGTGGGATGACCCGCCGTCTGGCGTCCCGCCGCCACGCCGAAGAGCTCCATCGGCACCACCTCGCCGTCGAGCAGCGCGACGATGCCATGCAGAGGTCGCACCCAGGGACCGATGCCGCTGCCCCACTTCATGGTCTTCGCCCACGAGATGCCGAGCAGCACTCGCGGCAGCACCTCGGCCGCCACTGCGAGGGCGGTCTGGCCGGGCGTGTGGCGCCGCCCGGCGAGGTACTCCCCTTTCTCGGTGCGCACCCGCTCGAGCGCCTCCGGGGCGAGGCCCAGCCGCTGGGCGAAGCCGAGCGCCGCCTTGGTCGGCGCGCCGTCGGCGCCGAAGGCGGCGGTGACCGGCGGGCCGGTGACCAGCTCCTCGACGTCGGCGGCCTTCGCCGGCAGGCCCTTGAGCACCAGCACCAGCCGCCGGGGGGTGAAGCCCGTCTCCACTTCGCGCGGTGGGAGGCCGCGCCCCATCAGCTCCTCGAAGACGCGGGTGGCGAGCTCCTTCGCCGCCCCCTCGAGCATGCGTGCCGGAATCTCCTCGCAGCGCACCTCGAGCAGCAGCTCGGCGCCGGCAGCGGGAGCGGGCGCCGCCACCGGCGCCGGTGCGGTGGCGGTCGCCGGCTCAGCCACGGCCGGCCTCCTCGCCGCCGACTGCCTTGGCGCCGGGACCCAGCAGCGGGAAGCCCAACCGCTCGCGGCTGGCCACATACTCCTGCGCGCAGGTGACGGCGAGGTCGCGGATCCGCTTCATCAGCGCCACCCGCTCGGTCACCGACACCGCGCCGCGGGCGTCGAGCACGTTGAACAGGTGCGAGCACTTGAGGGCGCCCTCGTAAGCCGGCAGCACCAGCTTCTCCGCCAGGCAGCGCTTCGCCTCGCGCTCCCAGCCCTCGAGCTGGGCCTGCAGGAAGGGGACGTCGGCGAGCTCGAAGTAGTACTTCGACAGCTCGTACTCCTCCTGGTGGCGCACCTGCCCGTAGGTGGGACCGCCCGGCACCCACTCGATGTCGTAGATGCTGCGCGACAGGCCGAGGAACATGGTGATGCGCTCGAGCCCGTAGGTGATCTCCGCCGAGATCGGCTGCAGGTCGAGGCCGCCCGCCTGCTGGAAGTAGGTGAACTGGGTGATCTCCATGCCGTCGAGCATCACCTGCCAGCCCACCCCCCAGGCGCCCAGCGTCGGCGCCTCCCAGTTGTCCTCCTCGAAGCGCAGGTCGTGGACGCGCAGGTCGAGCCCCATCGCCTCCAGGCTCTTGACGTAGAGCGCCTGCACGTCGGCG
>DASYUP010000668.1:0-6384 GCA_036001185.1 Thermoanaerobaculia bacterium | reverse complement strand
CGTCCTGGAGCTGGTCGCGGAAGCCGAAGGCGCCGCCGGGCTGCGAGTACCCCGACCGCGCCCACAGCCGGCAGGAGAGCGTCTGGTAGAGCAGCCAGCCATTCATCAGCAGGTCGAAGGAGTCGTCGGGGGTCTTGACCTGCACCGCCTGCAGGGTGCTCCCCCAGCTGCGGCGCACCTCGTCGCGTGCCGCCTCGGCCGCGGCGACGCTGGCGTGGCGGGCGAGCAGCTCACGGGCCGCGGTGGCGTCGCTGCCCTGGCCGAGCACGAACACCAGGCGGCGCGTCTCGCCGGGCGCCAGCGCCACGACGACCTGCAGGGCAGCACAGGGATCGAGGCCGGCACCGAGGCGTCCGGAGAGCTGCTCGTGGCCAAGGGCCGCCGGAGCGAGGAGCGAGCCGTTGCGGCCGAGGAACGCCGTGCGGTCCCCGCTCACCGAGCGCGGCGGCTCGCTGGCGCCGGCAAAGGCCACGCAGCGTGCGAAGTCGCGGTTGTAGGGGTTGCTGGCGAGCACCGCGCCGGTCGCCTCGTCGCGCTCGGTGACCACGTGCAGGTGGTGCCCCTCGCGCGGCGGCCCCAGAGCCCACTCGCAGTACGAAAAGACGCTCAGCCGCCGGGGTCGGGCGCTGTCGTTGGTCAAGGTGAGCAGCGAGATCTTCACCGGATCGCGGACGTCGACGAACACCTCGAGCTCCTGCCGTACACCCTGGACGGCGCGGGCGAAGCGGGTGATCCCGGCCTCGTGGTGGATGACGCACCGGCTGCTGCCCCGCCGACGACGAAGCGGGCCGGGGGCCGGTGTCCAGGCCTCGCCGCTGTCGTCGTCGCGCACGAAGAGGGCCTCGCCGGTGGGATCGCTGACCGGATCGCCGGCGTGGGGGGTGAGCCGGTTCTCGCGACTGTTGCCGCACCAGGTGAAGGCGGCGCCGCCGGCGGTGATCACCGTCCCGAGCTCCGGGTTGGCGATGACGTTGGCCCAGGGCAGGGGCGTCTGCTGGTCGCCGTCGAGGTGGATGACGTACTCCCGCCCATCGCGGGTGAAGCCGCCGAGGCGGTTGTCGAGCATGAGCTCGGGCAGCGCCGGCGGCGGCGCGACGGTGGCCTCGCCGGCGGCGGGTGCCCGCGGCGGGGCGACGGCGAGCGGCGCCGGCGGCGGCTCGGGCCGCTCGGGGTGGAGGCGGTCGAGCTGGTGAGCGAGCTCGCCGCGGTCGCCGCTGAGCACCGCGCTGGCGGCGCTGGCGAGGAGGGTGCGCTCGGCCTCCGAGAGACGCTCGCCGCGCAGCAGGTAGGCCCCACCCGGGCGGTGCCGCCAGGAGCGCCAGGGCCCGTCGTCGAGCAGGGTCTCGAGCTGCGCCTGCATGGCGTCGAGGTAACCGAGCGGGTTCTCGTTGACCAGCACGACGTCGGCACTGAGGCCCTTGAGCCGCCAGTACTCCTGCGCCTGCAGCACCTGGCGCACGAGCGGCAGGTCGTCCTCCTCCACTACCCGCACCAGCAGGATGGGCAGGTCGCCAGAGATCGCCTGCGGCCACAGCCCCTCCTGCCCCAGCGTGTTGCGCGCCAGCACCTCCGCCGGCGCGCGCAGCGAGCTGTCGGCGTAGAGCACTCGCGAGGCGAGGCGCTCGAAGAGGACCGCCTCGTCGCTGCTGATGCCGAGGTGGCGCCGGCCGCTCTGCCCGGAGGCGAAGGCGAGGGCGAAGGTGCGGGCGACGGCGGCGGCGTCGTGGTACTTGTGGGCGAGGGCGACGGCGGAGTCGCGGCTGCCGGCCACACCGGTGGCGAAGGTCAGCCGCACGCGCGTGCCGGGCGCGAGGCGTAGCCGCTGGCGGAGGCTCGCCACCGGATCGAGCACCGCACCCGTGGTGCCCGAGAGCGGACGCCCGTCGAGGGCCTGCGGGTCGCTGGCGTCGCGACCGCGGCCGAGGAACAGCGCACGGTCGGTCTCCCACTCCACCGGGCCCTGCGGCCGGCCCTCGAGGGCGAGCACGTGCACCGCCCAGATCGCCGTCTCGTCGGCGGCTCGCGGCCGGCGCCGGAAGAGCAGCGCTCCGGCGTCGGGTAGGTATTCGCTCTCCACGAACAGCTTGGCGAACCCGGGGTGCGCGAGATCGTCGGCAGCGGGCGCGAGCACCATCTCGGCGTAGCTCGTCGCCTCGATCTCGCGCGGCCGGTCGCTGTGATTGGTCACCGCCAGGCGGCGCACTTCGACGTCGTCTTCGGTGGAGACGGCGATCTCGAGCTGAGTGGCGATGCCGTCGTCGCGGCGGCGGAAGATCGCCTTCTCCGGCTGGAAGGTCACCCGGTAGTCCTCCGCCTCCTTGCCGGTCGGCTGGTACGTCGCGCTCCACACCGCGCCGCTGCGCACGTCGCGCAGGTAGATCGCCTGGCCGGCGGGATCGCGAGTGGCGTCGCGCCGGAAACGGGTCACCGCCCGGCCGCGGCAGAAGCTGGCGCCGCCGCCGGCGTTGGTGACCACCGCGGTGTAGTTGCCGTTGCCGAGGAACTGCGCGTGCGGGACGAGGGTGTGCGCCGAGCGGAAGCGGCGCACCGCGGCGGAGGGAGCGGGTGGCGACACCCGGGTCTCCTCCACCGGCCGCGGCTGGGTGATCGGCGCGTGCCGCGGCACCCGTTCCTGCAGCAGCAGCTCGGTGGCCCGCACGCGCGGGTCGGCGTGGAAGCGCTCGACCATGGGCTGGCCGAGCAACGCGTTGGCGATGGCCACCAGGGTCATCCCCTGGTGGTGCGCCATGTAGGCGCGCACCACGGTGCCGCGGCCGGCGGGGGTCGGGCTCTCGTCGTCGCTCGCCGCCCGGTGGGTGTAGTCGATCGCCTCGTAGAAGCCGTACTCGCCGGCGAGCCCCTGTGCCGCGAGTCGGCGCAGGTTGCGCGCCGCCTGAGCCGGCTCGACCATCGCGGCGAGCGCCGTGGCGTAGGGGGCGACCACCAGCTCGTCGCCGAGCCCCCGCTTGAGGCCCAGGCCGGGGACGCCGAAGGCCTTGTACTGATACGTCTCGTGGCGATCGACGACGTTGCAGGCCGACTCCGAGATCCCCCACGGCACGCCGCGGTCGCTGGCATAGCGTCGTTGCGCGCGCACCGCCATGCGGCACGTCTGGTCGAGCAGGGTGTCCGGGTAGCTGCGCATCACCAGCTGCGGCATCAGGTACTCGAAAAGGGTGGCGCTCCACGACAGCAGCGTCGGCGAGCCGTCGATGCTGGTGACCAGCCGGCCGAGGTGGAACCAGTGCGTCTGCGGCACCTCCCCGCGGGCGATGGCGAGGAAGCTGGCGAGCCGCGCCTCGGAGGCGAGCAGGTCGTAGTACGAAGCGTCGAGCCGACCCGGCCCGTCGGCGTCGGCCAGCCGGTAGCCGGTGGCGAAGATGCGACGCTGCGCGTCGTAGAGGAAGGTGAAGCGCATGCCGTCGGCAAATGCCGCGGCGCGCGCTGCCAAGGTGGCGAGCCGCTCGCCGGTGCCGGCGTCGTGGCCGGCGGCCACGGTCGTTGCCAGACGGCGCAGCCCCTCGGCCAGACAGATCAGCGCACCCAGGAGGTTGCCGCTGTCGACGGTCGAGACGTATCGCGGCGGCAGCGGGGCGAGGCTCTGGGAGTCGTACCAGTTGAGCAGGTGCCCCTCGTGACGCTCGAGCCCCTCGATGGTGGTGAGCGCGGCGTCGATGCGTGCCATCAGCTCGTCGCTGGCGATGAAGCCGAGGTCGTGAGCGGCCAGCGTGGCGAGCAGACCCATGCCGATGTTGGTCGGCGAGGTACGGTGGGCAACGCGCGGCTCGGGGATCTCCTGGAAGTTGTCGGGAGGCAGCCCGTGGTCGTCGGCGCCGGCGAAGGTGGCGAAGTAGCGCCAGGTGTCGCGCGCCACCCCTTCGAGGTAGCGACGGTCCTCGGCCTCGAGCTCGAGCTCCGGCGGCGCCACCGGGCGGCTGAGCAGGTAGGCGAGCAGCGGCGCCAGCAGCCAGAGCACCAGCACCGGCAGCGCCACTGGCAGCGCGCTGGGCCGTAGAGTCGCCGCCAGGACGAGGCCGGCGACGGCGAGCAGCGGGCTGGCCGCCATCGCGCGCAGGAAGGGGCGCAGGCCGCGGCGCCCCCGGCGTGCGGTGCGCGCGGCGCTGCTGGCGGCGGTCTCCCACTCCAGCAACCGGCGCTGAGTGACCAGGCGCGCCAGGGTGACGGTGATCGCGTGCACCATCTGCCACGCCTGGCTGGCGAGGAAGACGAGCTGCAGCCCGGCCCGCGCCAGCACCATCGCCAGCTCGTCGCCGGCGGCGCGCAGGAAGACGCGCCAGGGCTGGCGCCGTTCAGGGCCGCGGAGGGTAGCGAGCAGCAGCGGATAGAGGGGGAAGGCGAGGGCGGCGAGCACCGCGGCGGTCCACACCGCGGCGCTGCCCGGCAGCAGCGCCCAGGCGAGCAGCAGCAGCGCCGCCGTCGCCGGCGGCACCAGGCTGCGACGCAGGTTGTCGAGGATCTTCCAGCGCGAGATGAGGGGCAGGCGGTTGCGCTCGAGGCCGCCCGCGCGAGTGCGCACCCAGGGGAACAGCCAGCGCAGGATCTGCCAGTCGCCACGCACCCAGCGGTGCTGGCGGCGGGCGTGGGCGAGCACGCTCGCCGGGTAGTCGTCCACCAGCTCGACGTCGCTGACCAGCGCGGTGCGCGCGTAGATCCCCTCGAAGAGGTCGTGCGAGAGCAGGGCGTATTCGGGAACGCGCCCGTCGAGGGCGGCGGTGAAGGCATCGACGTCGTAGAGCCCCTTGCCGGTGAAGATCCCCTCCCCGAAGAGGTCCTGATAGGTGTCGGAGACGGCGGTGGTGTAGGGGTCGACGCCGGTGTGGCCGGCGTACAGGCGAGCGAACAGCGAGCCCGCAGCGCTCGCCATGGTGACGCTGACCCGCGGCTGCAAGACCCCGTACCCCTCGGTGACGCGACCCAGCCGTGGATCGACGTGGGGCCGGTTGAGCGGGTGGGCGATGATGCCGATGAGCGCCTTGGCGGCGTCGCGCGGCAGCCGGGTGTCGGAGTCGAGGGTGATGCAGTAGCGCACGCCCGGCAGCACCGCCGGGTCGCCCACCTCGACGCGGAAGCTGGTGTCGCTCGCCCCGCGCAGCAGGCGGTTGAGCTCCTCGAGCTTGCCGCGCTTGCGCTCCCAGCCCATCCAGGTGTCCTCGCCGGCGTTCCACTGCCGTTCGCGGTGGAAGAGGAAGAAGCGGTCGCTGCCTCGCTCCGGATCGCGGCTGTGATTGAGGGCCTCGACCCCCGCTCGCGCTGCCGCGAGGATCGCAGCGTCGGTGGGCATCACCTGTGCCGGTGCGTCCGGGAAGTCGGTCAACAGGGCGAAGTGGATGCGTGGGTCGAGGTTGCCGAGCGCCAGCACCTCGAGGTGCGCCACCAGCTCCTCGGCCTCGGCGACGCTCGACAGCAGCGTCGGCACCACCACCAGGGTGCGGGCGTCGGTGGGGATCGCCGCCGCGAAGTCGAGGCGGGGGAGGCGGCGCGGCGGCGCCAGCCAGGCCACCAACCGCTGCACGCAGGCGACGGCGAGATCGCTCGCCGGCACCAAGAGCAGCAGCGCCACTGCCACCTGCATGAGGAGCGCCGCGCCCGCGGCCCGCGCGTAGGCGACGCCCAGCCCGGCGAACAGCGCCGTCAGGGCGGCGATCGCGCCCAGGTAGAGCGCGGTGGCGTGCGCGTAGGCGAACCTTCGCACCCGCAGGCGCAGGCGCGGGCGGTAGGCGACGTCGGTCTCCAGGTCGCGCCGCCCCTTGCCGATGAGGTGATGGCCGACGTGCGCCGCACGGTCGTTCGCGGCGCCTTCCTCGGCGACCTGGCGGGCGCTCTCGACCGCGCGCAGCGCCACCCGCAGCTGGTCGTCGCCGCCCTTGCCGGCCAGCTCCTCCACCGCCTGCCGGTAGCGGTCGCGGCTCAGGAAGTCCATGCCGCCGTAGACGCCAGGCGGGTCCTGCTGCAGCACCCGCTCGACCAGGCTCACCGCCTCGAAGTACTGGCTCCAGTCGAGAGTGGCGCACAGCCGCAGGCTGCCGATGATGTTGGCCACCGAGACCTGCGCCGCGGCCTGCCCCTGATGCTCGGCGCGGATGGCCTCCTCGGAGCTCATCTGCAGGGTGGCGAGGTGATCGTCTACCGCCGAGCGGATGGCCGCCAGCCGGGGACCGAACTCGCGGATGCGCTGCAGTAGCTGCACGACGAAGGCGGTGTGCAGCACCGGCGGTAGGGGCGGCAGCTCGCCCTGGCCCCCCTCGTCGATGCGCGCCACGTAGGCGTCGGCGGCGCGGCGCGCCGCGCGGCCCTCCAGCGTCTTGGCGGCGAGCCGGCGCAGGTTCTCGATCAGCGCCAGCCGCAGCATGCTCGGCCACGCCC
>DASYUP010000667.1:0-5575 GCA_036001185.1 Thermoanaerobaculia bacterium | reverse complement strand
CGGCGCTCGTCTCGCGGCTCATCCTCATCGACGCCGGCGGCTACCGCGACCAGGACTGGGAGACCATCCGCACGCTGGTGACGGTGCGCGATGCCGCCGACGTCGAGCGGCTCTACCGGGCGCTCTTCCACCGCGTGCCGCTGATCTTCCGCCTGTCGCGCCGCGCCTTCCGCCGCGTCTTCGGCTCGCCGGCGGTGACCGCGGTGATGGCCCACCTCAGCGAGGGGGACCTCTTCGGCCCCGACGAGCTGGCGCAGCTGCAGATGCCGGTGGGGGTGATCTGGGCCGAGCACGACGGCCTCTTCTCAGCCGCCGTCGGCCAGCAGATCGCGCGGCACGTCCGGCGCGGGGCCTTCTACCTCATTCCGGGGGTGGGGCACGCCCTCCACTGGGAGGCACCGGAGAAGCTGGTCGAGGCCATGGAGGAGTGCCGCCGCGAGCTGCCGCCGCGCGCCGCCGAGCCGGTGGCGGCGCTAGAATCACCGCTGAGGTGACCTCATGGGCAACATCTCGTCGACCCCCGAGTACCTGATCTGCCTCGAGTGCGAGACTCCCTGCTACGACTTCGAGTGGGAGGACGGCAAGGTCTCCGCGGTGCTCTGCGCCACCTGCGGCAACGACGAGGCCGACCAGTTCATCACCGAAGAGGAGTTCGAGGCCCTCTCCGGCGGTTGAGGCTGGCACCCTAGCCGGCGCTGGGGGTGCGCATCGCCAGCGGCGGCTCGACGGTCTGGGGCTCGGGCACTTCCTCGTCGAGCCAGAGCCGCATAATCGTCCCGGCGCCCGGCGTGCTCTCCACCTCGAGCTCGCCGCCGTGCCCGGCGGCGATGCGGCGGGCGATGGCGAGGCCGAGCCCGGTGCCGCCCTTGCGCGTCGAGTAGAAGACCTCGAAGATGCGCTCGCGGTCGGCGTCGGCGATGCCGATGCCGTTGTCTTCCACCTCCAGCGCCACGCGGCCGCCGTCGCGGCGCGCCCGCAGCACCACCCGGCCGGGGCAGCCACGCTCGCCGCAGGCGAAGAAGGCGTTCTGCACCAGGTTGAGGAGCAGCTGCGAGAGCTGCTGCGGGTCGACCTCGAGCCAGGCCCCGGGGGCGTCGTCCTCCACCCGCAGCTGCACCACCTCGGCCGCCGCCTGGCCGGCCAGCAGGTCGCGGGCGTGGTCGAGCAGCGCCGCGGCGGGCAGCCGGCGAGGCTCCAGGGGCCGCGGCCGCGCGTAGGCGAGGAAGTCGGTCACCAGCCGCTCGAGGCGTCCGATCTCGCCGCGGGTGATGGAGAGCACGCGGCGGGTGCCCAGCCGGGGATCGCCGGCGAGGTCCTCCTCCAGCATCTGCATGTTGAGTGACAGCGAGTTGAGGGGATTGCGGATCTCGTGCGCCAGGCCGGCGGCGAGGGTGCCGATGTAGGCCATGCGTTCGGCCTCGGCGGCCTGCGCCTCCAGCACGCGGCTGCGCTTGATCAGCCAGAAGATGACCAGATAGGCGGTGAGCAGCAGGCCGAGGGTCACGGCGCCGACCACCGACGCCTGGCGGATGAGCTCGTGCCGCAGCGTCTGCACGCGGCGCTCGAGCTCCTCGCGGCTGATGCCGATCTTGATCTGGCCGACGTCGCCGATGGGCACGGTCATGTCGACGTCGTAGGTGTACTGCCGCTGGCTCACCTTCTCCTCGTAGTGCGGCGCGACTTCCGGCGAGCCAACGGTGGGTGCCAGCCGTGGCGTCACCGGCACCGTCTCACGATGCTGCATCTGGTAGACGAGCTTGCCCTCGCGATCGCGGATCTCCAGCGTCCGCACCATGTCGCGCTGGCGCAGCACCGAGTCGATATAGGTCTGCGTCTCGCGCTCGGTGGCGACGGCGAGGTAGAGGTCCTGCCCCTGCTCGCGGGCGCGGCCGGCGAGCTGCTTGGCGAGGGTCTCCGCTTCGGCGCGGGTCTCCAGCAGCACGCGGGAGATCTCGCGCTCGGAGAGCGAGCGGAAGAGCAGCCAGCCGAAGAGCCCGACGTCGCAGAGGACGAACAGGCCCAGCAGCACGGAGCCCCACAGCAGGCGGCGGGAGGTGGCCGAGGGCTTCTGCACCGTCAATTCAGGATAGCACCGGCGCCCCGCGATCTATTCCATGACGAAAATTGATAATTTCATGCTCAGATAATCTGTCAAGTTGACAAAATGTGAGTTTCTCGCCATAATGTCCTGGATGGGAGGGCCACTCCAAGGCCCCCTGCGCAACACAGGAGGAAGACATCATGAGAACTGCACTGACCCGCTGGACCCCCGCCGGTGACCTCGTTCGCGATCGTGTCGGCCGTCTGTTCGAGGAGGCCTTCAACGACATGCTCCGCCCGTTCGGCGCCGACGCCGAAGGGGTGGCGAGCCGCGCCTGGCTGCCGCCCGTCGACATCCGCGAAGACGCCGACGGTCTCTGGCTGGTGACGGACCTGCCCGGCTTCCGCAAGGAGGACGTCAACATCTCCCTCGAGAACGGCGTGCTCACCATCGCCGGCGAGCGCAAGCTCGAGAACGAGGAGAAGAAGAACGAGACCTACCACCGCCTGGAGCGCGCGTACGGCAACTTCAGCCGCTCGTTCACCCTCGCGCCGACCGTGCGCACCGACAAGGTCGAGGCAACCTTCCAGGACGGCGTGCTGACCATCCACCTGCCCAAGCAGGAAGAGTCGAAGCCGCGGCGGATCGCCATCACCTGATCCGCGGCCGCTGCCGCGCGAAAGTTCCCCGGGCCCCTCGCGCCGCGAAGCGCGGGGGGTCCGGCTTTTTCTGCTGGTAACATCCGCGCCGCCCATGGCCGAAGCTCCACGGCTGCGCGCGCGGACGCGCCCGCTCGCCGCCCGGCTCCTAGCCCTGGCGGTCGGCGCCTTGGCGCTGGTGCCGCTCGCCGCCTGCCGGCAGGCGGCTCCCGCGGCGCCGCCACCGGCCCCGCCGCCCCCGGCGCTGGTGGTCGCCACCGGCTCCGAGCTCACCGGGGTCAACGAGCTGCTGCCATCGATCGCCGGCGAGCTCACCTCCGACGTGCTGTCGGCGATGTTTCTCCACCTGCTGCGCGAGCGGCCCGACTACCAGCAGCACCCCCCGACCTTCGCCCCCGAGCTGGCCACGTCGTGGGAGCCCTCAGCCGACGGCCTGGCGATCACCTTCCACCTGCGCGACGACGCCCACTGGAGCGATGGCGTGCCGGTGACCGCCGCCGACGTGCGCTTCACGTGGCAGGCGCAGACCAGCCCCGAGGTCGGCTGGGGCTCCTCCTACCTCAAGGAACCCATCCGCGACGTCGAGGTAGTGGATCCGCACACCGTGCGCTTTCACTTCACGCGACCTTCGTCCACCCAGCTACTCACCGCCAACGACGGGTACATCCTGCCGCAGCACGTCTGGGGCGCCCTGCCCTTCGCGCGCTGGGGCGAGAGCGGCGACTGGTTCCGCAACCACCTGGTGGTCGACGGCCCGTTCACCCTCTCGTCCTGGCAGCCGCAGCAACAGGTGACGCTGGCCGCCAACCGGCGCTACTACCGACCAGGACGACCGCGGCTGCAGAAGGTCGTCTTCCGCGTCGTCCCCGACGAGGCGACCCGCGTGCAGGAGCTGCTCGCCGGCAACGCCGACCTGGTGGACGGGGTGCCGGCCGACCGCGGCGCCGAGGTGGAGCGGACGCCGGGTCGCCGGCTCCTCACCGTCTGGCGACGCCAGTACAGCGCCATCGTCTGGAACACCAGGCGCCCGCCGTTCGACGACCCGCAGGTGCGACGGGCGATGACCCTCGCCATCGACCGCCAGGGATTGATCGACGCCCTCTGGGGCGGCCGCGCGCGGGTGGCGGACTCGCCGGTGCTCACCACCATCTGGGCCCACCCTGCCGACCTCCGCCCATGGCCCTTCGACCCGGCCGAGGCGCGCCGCCTGCTCGCCGCTCGCGGCTATCAAGACCGCAACGGCGACGGCGTGCTCGACCGCGCCGGCAGGCCGCTCTCCTTCGAGCTCTCGACTACCACCAACAACCAGCTGCGCCGCGACGCCGTGGTGCTGGTGCAGGAGCAGCTGCGGCGTGCCGGCGTGCGCGTCGAGCCGGCCTTCCGCGAGTCGGCGGTGCAGACCGCCAGGCTGCGCGGTCACGACTTCGACGCCGCCTACGCGGCATGGGGGATCGACACCGGCCTCGACCTCCGCTACGGCTTCGACAGCCGTGACCCCGACGAGACCAACTGGGGGCGCTATCGCAACCCCGAGGTCGACCGCCTGCTCGACGCCATCGACGCGGCGCCCGACCGCCTGGCGGCGAAGCCCCTCTTCGCGCGCCTGCAGCATCTGCTGCACGACGACCAGCCCTACACGTTTCTCTGGGAGCCGCCGCGGCTGATCGGCATCAGCGCGCGCCTGCACGCCACCCCGTCGCCGCTGTCGACCTTCGCCGATCTCGACGACTGGTCGCTGGACGCGGAGCCATCGCCAGGCAGGGGGCGGTGAGCGACGACGGCGGTTTCGCCGCCTCGCGGCGCGGCGGCTCGCTCGCCGCCGGGCCATTGCCCGGCTGGCTGTTGCGGCGCCTCGGCGGCGCGCTGCTCCTGCTCCTGCTCGTGGTCTCCGCCACCTTCGTGGTGCTGCACGCGCTGCCCGGCGATCCGGCGGGGTTGCTGCTCGATCCGCGGGTGCCGCCGGCCGCCCGCGCCCAGCTCCGCCACCTCTGGGGGCTCGACGCACCGCTAGCCGTGCAATACGGCCGCTGGCTGGCGGACGCGGCGCGCGGCGACTGGGGGAGCTCCTTCGTCCACCACCGCCCGGCGGGCGCGGTGCTGCGCGAGGCGTTGCCGTACACGCTGCTGCTCGGTCTCGCCGCCCTACTGGTGGAGATCGCCGTGGCGCTGCCCCTCGGCGTGCTGGCGGCGCGCCACCGCGGCGGTACCGCTGATCACTTGCTGCGCGTGGGGTCGTTGCTGCTGCACGCACTTCCGACCTTCTGGCTCGGCTTGATGGCCCTGCTGCTGCTCGCTTACCGCTTCCCGCTCTTCCCCGCCGGGCACGCCGCCGAGGCGACGGGTGGCGGCGGGCTCGACCTGCTGCGCCATCTAGCCCTGCCGGCGCTGGTGCTGGGCCTCTCCGGCGCCGGCGGGCTGCTGCGGCTGGTGCGCGGCAGCTTGCTGGCGGCGCTGCCCGAGGAGCCGCTGCGGGCGGCGCGCGCCCGCGGGCTGTCGGAGGCGCGGGTCGTCTGGGTGCACGGCCTGCGGCGCGCCGGCGCGCCGCTGCTGCAGCTGCTGGGCCTCTCGCTGCCGGCGCTGCTCGGTGGCGCGCTGGTGGTGGAGGTAGTCTTTTCCTGGCCCGGGCTCGGTCGCGTCGCCTACCTGGCGGTGCTCACCCGCGACCTGCCGCTGGTGCTCGCCTGCACGGCCTGGAGCGGCGCCCTGGTGGTGGCGGGCAGCCTGCTCGCCGATCTGCTCACCGCGGCGGCGGACCCCCGCCAGCGCGAGCTGCTGGTGGGTGGCTGAGGTGCTGCTCGCCGCCTGGCGGCGCAGCAGCGAGCGGCCGGCGCTGGTGGCCGGCGGGGTGCTGGCGCTGCTGCTCGCCGCCGTCGCG